>NZ_JAQZSD010000243.1:0-214 GCF_028674935.1 Lysinibacillus sp. CNPSo 3705
CCCTCAAGATGAGATTTCCCATTACGCAAGTAAGTAAGATCCCTCAAAGACGATGAGGTAGATAGGTTCGAGGTAGAAGTGTGGTGACACATGGAGCTGACGAATACTAATCGATCGAGGACTTAACCAAAACGTTTGAAACATTCAATGCACGTTTATCCAGTTTTGAAAGAATAAGAAAGTTTTTTAAAAAAAGCTTGCAATTATAACAAAA
>NZ_JAQZSD010000244.1:0-209 GCF_028674935.1 Lysinibacillus sp. CNPSo 3705
ATACGGAAGCATTTAAGCAATTAGCCGCAAATCGCTACAAAATAGAAGCGAAGAATAGTGAATTAAAAAACGGACACGGGTACGATACGGCATCGACTGTGGGTCTATTCGGCATGGAAATTCAAGGTGCTGTCAATTTGAAACGGATATTAAAGCTACTAAACGAAAATGAATAAGGAATAGAGACAGAAATAAGGCACTTCCTGTTC
>NZ_JAQZSD010000245.1:0-209 GCF_028674935.1 Lysinibacillus sp. CNPSo 3705
CTTTTTGAAGCTGCTGTCTGTATTTTGCAGGCGGCAGCTTTTTTAAATTCCATTGCCCCCGATAATGATTGTAATAAATCATATAACTCTTAATTTCTTTTTTTACTTCTTCTAACGATTCACATGCTCTAATAGTTGTTTCATCTTTAAAATGCCCAAAGAATGATTCTTGTGGCGCATTATCCCAACAGTTTCCTCGGCGTGACATG
>NZ_JAQZSD010000246.1:0-206 GCF_028674935.1 Lysinibacillus sp. CNPSo 3705
AAAAGAAGGATGACACGGAGAAGCCAGCAAAATAACTAAACTCAGACTATGAGTCTCTGGGGCAGCATAGCAGGCCTCTGCCTTATGAATAGACCGAACGAAGGAATGTAAGCGCAAATGACGCTAAGAGACATGGGAGGGTACGTCGTCATAAGTATCGCAGAGATCCATTGTGCATCACATAGTGGATTAAAAAGCTAATGATT
>NZ_JAQZSD010000247.1:0-205 GCF_028674935.1 Lysinibacillus sp. CNPSo 3705
AGTCTATATCTTCTCACATTGCGAGGTATTCAACGATTTAATCGTTGAATACCTCGCTTTTTTCATTTGGCACTGTGACTCTACTGTTGTTTTCCGAAGTATTCCGCTCGCTTTCCCGCAGGAGTCGAGCGATGCTTCTCCAAACAACGCAATGTATCACACAATTATTTTAGTCACGCTTTCCTTTATAATAAAAGAATTAATG
>NZ_JAQZSD010000248.1:0-204 GCF_028674935.1 Lysinibacillus sp. CNPSo 3705
AGCCCCTGAAAAGCAGGGGCTTTTATTTTCTACGCGAAAGCGGAGTGCAACGTAGCGACAGCGTCTTGTTTTCTGCACGTAAGCGGAGTGGAACGCAGCGGCAGTGCAACCGCAGTGCAGTGCAACGAAACGAAGGTTTCAGCCCCTGAAAAGCAGGGGCTTTTATTTTCTACGCGAAAGCGGAGTGCAACGTAGCGACAGCGT
>NZ_JAQZSD010000249.1:0-202 GCF_028674935.1 Lysinibacillus sp. CNPSo 3705
TTGCATGTATTAGGCACGCCGCCAGCGTTCGTCCTGAGCCAGGATCAAACTCTCCATAAAAAGAAATTTGATTAGCTCAAATTGTTTTGCTGGCATCATATTTGATGTCCAAAATTTCGTTTCGTTCACTAACTCATGGTTAGTTACTAAAAACTTTATTGATTACGTTTTGCTTGTTCAGTTTTCAAGGTTCATTTCGTTG
>NZ_JAQZSD010000026.1:0-53988 GCF_028674935.1 Lysinibacillus sp. CNPSo 3705
AAATAAATTATCAATATCCTTAAATACAAAAAATAATGTGATGATCATACCTACAAAAACTAGGATATACAAAATGCTTGTAAAAATATTTTTCTTCAAATAATTACTACCTCGAAATCTTTATTATTACAATTATTTTCTCAAAGATAAACAATTTTGTTAACTGGAAAATAATGCGTGTAAATGGTGATTAGGAACTTATATTGGAGGTGAATAACAAACGAGTTGTGAAAGTATAGAGGTCGGTTTTTTGATGTTGGAGAATAGTAATTGAACATGAAGATTTTAAACATGAACTATTACTTTGCTTCAACTATGAAGCAGAACCTTTTTATATTTCTTTTACATAATAATAAGGCCACGATTATTTTTGATCGTGGCCTTATTATTGTACCGATAATTCACAACTAGTGAAGTTGTGTTAAAACGTAATCATAAATTTCGTCGGATGGTTTCTTAAGAGCTATAGAAAATTCAGAAAAGATAGTATCTTGTAAAGATTGCAATAATTTTTCTTCCTGGTTAGGGAATTTTTTTTCATTGGTCTTATATTCGAGCTTTTTTCGTAGCAATGTGTTTAACAGCTTTGCTTGTTTTTGGCGATTGCCAGATTTAATGATGTCTAAATGGAATCTCATTCGATGTGTATTTTGTTCAATCCATTCCACACCAGGTGATGTGAATGAATGTAAAATACGGAGGGCTTCTTCTTCTTTAATAACATCTCTAAGCTGTTTTTTGGAATTGTCAATAGGGGTACGAATGATTAATTGTGGATCATTTAATGGTTTTAAAACGTAATAAGATTTAGTAATGTCGTTAAAGGTTTGTTCACAAATATCTTCAATAGAACAAAGTCCATGTGATGAGTAAATAACTACATCGCCAATGTTGTACATGTATATCCCCTCCAACAAACTATATTGTCAACTAAGTTGACTAAATTAATTGTAAACAATTTAAAGGTTTTTGTCAACTTAGTTGACGATTTGCGCTGTTTTTTGTATATTAATAACGAAAAATAGGAAATGAAGGTGAACTAGTTGAAGGACGAATTGCAGAATCGAGATGTCATTGATTTGTTGAGCGAACGTCACGAACTACTTCGAAGACTTGCGGAAGAGAAGTGGAATGAGCAAAACGATATATATATTTCAAATTCAGAGTGGTATATTTTAGGGATTATTTATAAAAAACAACTTACGATTTCAGATGTAGCTAAAAATGTTAAATTTTCAAGACAAGCAACCCATAAAATAATAAAGAGTTTGGAAGTTAAAGGGTTGGTGACAGTTATGAGTGTCGAACATAGTAAAAAACATAAAGCTATTCGAATGACTGAATTTGGTGAAGATTGCTTTGAAAAAAATCAATTATGTAAAGCAGAAATAGAAAAACAACTGGTCAATACAATTGGAGAAGATCAGGTCAGTCGATTAAAAAATATCTTAAATCTTAATTGGGATATGAAGCAGTTGGAAGTATAAGTTTTCGTAGTTTAAATATGGAAAATGCTTGAACAACTTATTACATAAAAAGATAGGGTACTATCTTAGGATGTAGTTTACATTAAAAAAACCAAAAGCCACTTTCGCTAGCTCGAAAGTGGCTTTTTTAAGGGTGTTCAAAATAAGTGTTACTTTACCTTCTCACGTTCTATAAACGTTGCGCCATTGTCATTTGCTATAGTGTAAATGGCGCTTTTTTCATCTAAGCCAAATTGTCCATTTTCTTTAATGACAAACTTTTCGTTATTTTTAGTTTGGAAATAATAAGTGCCTGCTGCATCTGCTTCATACTCATATATTACTTCCTTAATATCTTGCCATTCATATGTAGTTTGATGATGAAATTCTTTGAAAACCATTTGTGTTTTTTGTATAGCGGTATAACTTAAAAGAGAAAAATAGCCTAAAACTAGACTGCTCACGATGACTATAATCGTAATTAAATAGGTGTATTTATTTCGTTTAAAACCAAGCATGATCAACGTTAAAATAATGAACGTAATTGCTAGGAAAAGCATAGTGAAGTTGCTTGTTGGAGTAATTAGCACGATATTATCTTTGCTAAAATAAAACGTTTGGGAAATGGTATGCGGCAACAAGAAAACGATGAAGGGCAATAGTAAGAGTAACACTATCGCTATAATAAAAAGTTTTGCCTTAGGTGATATTTCGTTTAACATAAAACGCCTCCCTCTAAATAGAGTAAATACTCCCTTTACTACAAAGTGTAACATATTTACAAAATTGGAACCAGTGTGTATATGAAGTAACCATAATTTTCTGATTTAATGCTTCTATATAGGGAGAATTGGTCGTTATAATAGTGCTATAGGGGTGAAGCTTATGAAAAAAGATAGAGGAAAAGTTTGGTTAGGTGTTGCAGGGGTAACAGTAAATGCGTTAGGTCAATGGCTAGTTGTTAAAAAGGCGTATAGTGGATTAAAGGGAAGATGGTCATTGCCAGCTGGTTTTGTCAATGCTGGTGAAACCGTAGATGAAGCGGTTGTTCGTGAATTAAAAGAAGAAACGGGTATCGATTGCTACGTATCAGGTTTAATTGGTTTTCGAACGGGAGTGATTCGTGGTGACATTAGTGATAATATGGCGATATTTTATTGTCGGATGAAGGATGAGCAGCAGCAGATTTGCATTCAGGAAAATGAATTATTAGCAGCGAAATGGATGTATCCATCGGAGCTCGTTCAGGATGAAATGACATCAGTCATGTTAAAAGAAATGGCGTCCAACCAATTTGAAAAGCACCAATTAGAGGGGATTGAAGGCATTAACCCAGGAGATGTGTTTGGCTATTCCTCTTATAAATTGTTCTTTAAAAAATAAAGTGACAGAGGATGGGACCTATGATGGAGCTTTTTTTATTTATGTTAGAGCGAGTAGGGCTAATCATTGTGTTTGCTTTTTTAATGTCAAGATGGCGGCTCTTTCGAGGAGTGTTATTTCAGGATCAAGGGGTTAAGGAAAAGGTTTGGCTTATTATTATTTTTAGTGCTTTAAGTATAGTTAGCAGTTATACAGGGATAAAGATCGAAGGTGGGTCTATCAATCCTTTAAATATGATACATAGCACTATAAATGCAGAGGAAGCTATTGCGAATACGAGGCTAATTGGCGTAGCGATTGCTGGTATTTTTGGTGGACCACTTGTTGGTGTTAGCGTGGGGATTATTGCAGGGATTCATCGTATTACCCTTGGCGGTTTTACAGCGGTTGCCTGTGGTGTTTCGACAATACTAGCAGGATTCATTACTGGTAGTTTAAGTAAGCAATTAAAAATACGTCAAACCTTTTCCTATAAAAAGGCTGTTATGATCGGAATATGTGCAGAGACCTTACAAATGCTTATTATTTTAATAGTGGCAAAACCATTTGAACAAGCTTTGCAATTAGTTTCTTTAATAGCGCTACCGATGATTTTTATGAATGCCTTTGGAATTTTGATATTTTTCATTATTATTAAAACTTTTATTGATGAGGAAGAGCACACAAAAGCATCACAAACACACCAAGCCTTCTCTATTGCACAACAAACGATTGAACATTTTCGTAAAGGGTTAAATGAAGAATCTTGCCGAACGGTTGCGGAAATTATTAAAAGAGAGATCGAAGTTGATGCAGTCGCGATTACGGATACAAGTGGAATTTTAGCGCATGCAGGAATAGGTGAGGACCATCATGTTATTCATCAAGAAATAATGACCACTTTAACGAAGCGTGTATTAGTAGAGGGACGTATTATAACAGCGATATCAGCAAAAGAAATAAATTGTCCACATGAAGATTGTCCTTTAAGTGCTGCGATTGTCGTACCATTAAAAGTACAGCATAAAACAGTAGGTACGTTAAAGTTATATTTTATCAACATTTCTTCATTAACAGGGGCGAAAAAGGAGCTTGCTGAGGGGCTTAGTCGATTATTTTCATCGCAGCTTGAATATGCTGAAGTTGAGCAGCAAAGGAAGCTGTTAAAGGATGCCGAAATTAAAGCGCTTCAAGCACAGGTTCATCCTCATTTCTTTTTTAATAGTCTCAATACGATTTCAAGTTTGATTCGAACGGATGCCGATGAAGCTAGAGCATTATTGATAAAGCTTAGTACATTTTTTAGGAGTAATTTGCAGGGCGCTCGTCAAATGCTAATTCCGTTAAAAAATGAAATTGACCATGTGGAGGCTTATTTGTCGATTGAACAAACGAGGTTTCCGAACCGCTATCATGTGCAATTTCACTTAGATGAATCACTTTTTGACGTGCAAATTCCGCCGTTTACCTTACAGCCGCTTGTTGAAAATGCCATTTATCATGCCTTTAAAAATCGTAAGGAAGGCAAAATTGACGTGAAAGTGCAACGAATTAATAATAAGCTATTGCTGTTGACAGAGGATAATGGCTGTGGGATGAGAGAAGAGCAAGTTAAACAGCTTGGCAAAACGATCATGCAATCCGAGCAAGGGACAGGGACAGCTTTATGGAATATATATCAGCGTATCCATGAAATTTATGGAACTGAGGCAGATTTTTACATTTCAAGTACGCTGGACGTTGGCACGAAAATTATGATTCAGCTGCCGTTAAAAGCCACAAGATGGGAGTAGAGAAATGTTAAATGTCTATATAGTAGATGATGAACCGTTAGCAAGGGCTGAATTGCGATATTTATTGGAACAAACAAAGTTAGTCCAGATTATTGGAGAATCGGAGGATTTGGAGGATATACTGCAGGATCCTCAGTATGAGCAGATTGATTGTGTGTTTTTAGATATTCAGCTAGGCGTAAATAATGGCCTTGAATTAGCAAAACAGCTGCAACAAAGCATATTTAAACCTGAAATTATTTTTGCTACTGCTTATGATGAGTATGCATTACAGGCATTCGAAGTGAACGCCTTTGATTATATTTTAAAACCATTTGAGCAAGAGCGTGTACAAAGTGCAGTTGAAAAGCTAGTAGCGAAAAGAAGAGCGACGCAGGATAAAACGCTGGAGAAGTTAAAGCATTTACAATTGGACAAGCTTGATAAATTAACAGTTTATGTGAATGATCGAATTTTGCTTATTAATATACAGGAAATTTTATATTGTACATCTGAAGATAGTAAGACGATTGTTGTCACTGAGAAAGGGAAATATTTTGCTTCAGAGTCGTTAGCCGTTTTGGAGAAGAAACTCACTTTAAAAGGTTTTGTGCGTGTCCATCGGGCATTTATCGTCAATTTAGACCATATTGTAGAGCTGGAGCCTTGGAGTAGCTCTAAATACAATTTGATTTTGCATAATAGACATTCGATACCTGTTAGCAGGCTTTATATGAAGGAAGTGCGCAAGATTTTCCAGCTATCAAAATAACTGCATTTCAACAGTAGAAAACACCCTTTCAACTTAAAATTCTGACATTTTGGTGAATTTTACGAATAATCTTTCAATTCGTTTGCTATGATGTGGAAAACGTAAAAAAGGAGTGATAACATGAATGCTATTACAATTGTAATAGGTTCCATTTGTGTACTGATGATTAGCTATCGTTTGTATGGCATATTTTTCACAAAGAAGGTACTTAAGATAAAAGATGATACGCCCACCCCAGCACACGCTATGGAGGATGGTAAAGACTATGTTCCGACGAATAAGTGGGTAACATTTGGTCATCATTTTGCAGCGATTGCAGCAGCTGGACCGTTAGTTGGACCTATTTTAGCTGCACAATTTGGCTATTTGCCGGGGCTCCTTTGGTTGTTAATTGGTGCAGTAATCGGTGGTGCAGTACATGATGCGGTAGTGTTATTCGCTTCTATGCGCCATGGAGGAAAGTCGTTATCAGAGGTAATGAAGAAGGAATTAGGATCTGTTGCAGGATTTTGTACAGGCCTTGCCATGCTTTTCATTATTACAATTACAATGGCCGGGCTATCGATGGTTGTCCTTGGTGCGTTGGAGCGAAATCCGTGGGGAACTTTTGCAGTAGGGATTACGATTCCAATAGCGATGCTTGTTGGTATTGCATATCGTAAAACAGGAAATTTAATAGTTACGTCAACAGTTGGCTTTATTTTGTTAATGATTGGTGTATTTGTTGGACCGATGATTCAAGGGACAGCCTTTGGTGATTTTTTAACGTTTGACCGTAATACCTTAGCTATTATTCTACCTATCTATGCATTCTTTGCGGCGGCATTACCTGTATGGCTCTTATTAGCCCCGCGTGATTATTTAAGTAGTTTCATGAAAATTGGCGTATTTATTGCGTTAATTATTGGGGTCTTTTTCGTGAACCCAATCATTCAATTTCCACCAATTACAGAGTTTATACATGGTGGTGGCCCAGTAATTGCTGGTCCAGTATGGCCATTCGTCTCCATTACAATTGCCTGTGGGGCTATTTCTGGCTTCCATGCGTTTGTAGGCTCTGGGACAACGCCAAAAATGATTGATCGCTGGGAAGATATTCGTATCGTTGGTTTCGGTGCTATGCTCGTAGAATCTTTAGTAGGTGTAATGGCTTTAATCGCAGCAACGGCTCTACATCCTGCAGATTATTTTGCGATAAATTCAGCTCCTGCCGTCTTTGCTACATTAGGAATGGAACCGGTACATTTACAGGCATTAGCTGAAAATATTGGGATGGACTTAGAAGGACGCACAGGTGGGGCTGTAACGCTAGCAGTTGGGATGACTGATATTTTCACGGGGATTCCTTGGTTTGCCGAAATGTCTTCTTATTTTTATCAATTCGTGATCATGTTTGAGGCGGTCTTTATTTTAACGGCTATTGATGCTGGGACACGTGTAGCGCGCTATTTAATTCAAGATTTTGGCGGCAATGTTTACAAGCCGTTGAAGCGTACGAATTGGCTTCCAGGAACAATCTTTGCAAGTGCACTTGCATGCTTTATGTGGGGCTATTTATTGTATTCAGGAGATATCAGTTCGATTTGGGTATTATTTGGCGTTTCGAATCAGTTGATGGCAACAATCGGTTTAGTATGTGGTGTAACAATAGTCTTAAAAGTTGCAGATAAGCGAATCTACGCCTTAACTTGCTTTATTCCATTGGCCTATTTATTTGTCACTGTAAACGTAGCTGGCCTTTGGATGATTAAAAATGTTTATTGGAATACAGCGGCTGCTGGATACAATATGTTAAATGGTGTATTGTCTGTTATTATGTTAATTTTAGGCCTAATAATTGTGATAGCCGCTTTTAAAAAATGGGCTGAGCTTTGGAAGTCACCAAAGTATTTAGTATCACAAACCGCTTCATAATGAAAAGAGAGAAACTATTGAAAATTAGTCGTATACTAGCTTTCAATAGTTTCTTTTATTTCTTAATGATGGTTCATCATCAAAAGTAGCGATGATTTGTTGAAATTCATATTATTTATAAGTTGATTGGAGTGGAGGCTGAACGCCCCGGGAAGCTTTGCTTTGCAACGAAAGCGAAGCGGCAGTCGGAACTGAAATCGGTCATAATTCCTAAATATGACGAACAAGCGAAATCAAGGATATGTTCATTGAAAGCGTTGTAGTAATCATGTAAACTAATGAGAGGAAAACGGAGGTTATACATACATGGATGGTCCAGTTTCATTAGTACAGTTAATTATTTCAATTTTGTTATTTTTCGTCATGTTCTTTGGTATTGGATTTTTATTGAATATGCTACTGCGAATGACTTGGTTAATGGCAATTGTGTATCCAATTGTTGTTATCTTTATTATCGATGATGTAAGCTTTTTAGATTATATTTTCAAGCCAGGTTCCGCATTTCCAGCACTTTTAGATAAGTTGCAAGCACTGCAGTTTGTAGATATTTCTATCTTATCTGGTGGCTTTGCCGGTTCAATTGTTGCGGGGATTGTCATGATTTATTTGCGTAAAAGTGGTTATCGAATGTTTTAACTTCTTTCAGCAGCTGTCTTTTGTACCGAAAGCGTAGTGACAGGTAAGATGTCCAAACTTTAGCTGAAATAGAGGAACTCAGTGTTAGAACGCCACATCCTGTCAACGACTGAGTGACCAACATCGTGCTATTGCTGACGCTCCGCTTTCGCACAAAAAACATTTGTTGCTGACGCTCCGCTTTCGCACAAAAAACATTTGTTGGCCTAAAGCCTCCGGCGGATGTCACGGAATCGGAAAGGCGTTAACAAAGGATGTTAGCATAAACGATCGCATCCATGCCCTGCATCACGCAGGCATTAGCACAAAGTCGATTCCAGACGCAATTATGCCTCGGCATAATTGCTCTTATCAGTATTCTTCTTTCTATGAAGAGAAGAATACTGATTTTTTTTATGTTCCCGATAAATCACAAAAGTGTTCCGATATAAAAAAACACAGCCTCAACATGAGGATGTGTCTGTTATCACAAAATAAACTGGTATGTGATGATGGCGATAAAAATGCCGGTTAATGCCCCGAAAAATACCTCACTCCGTTTGTGGCCTAGCAATGTTTTTAGCTCTTCCATTTTTTCTTGCCCATCCATTTGCGGCCATTTTTTTAAATCATGAAGTAAAGTTTGAAAGTCTTTACGTAGTTGATTTAATACAGCTGCATGCTGACCTGCCTGAAAGCGTACGCCACTCGCATCATACATGACGATAAATGAAAACATAGCGGCTACGGCAAAAATGGGGGAATCTAATCCTGTTTCATAGGCAATAGATGTTGTTAGTCCTGTTACGGAAGCGGAGTGGGAGCTAGGCATTCCTCCGGTGGAAGTAAATAATCCCCAGTTAATCTTTCTTGTCATAAAAAAATGAATAGGGATTTTTACAAACTGTGCAAAGAGAACTGCAAAAAGGGCAACGAGTAAAGGGGTATTTTGAAGTAAACTCATAATCATCACAACCTTCACTTATAATTACTTTTATTATAACATTCATTATTTTCTAAAAGCTAAATATAACGCGTTTTCTGAAACTTAGGTATAATAGAAATAGTGAATGGAGGAATTTAACATGCATATTGTAAAAGAAGCAAAAACATTTGAAACGATTTCTACTGAAGTGCTAGTAGTGGGAGTCACTAGACATCGTGAGCAAATGCAAGATTGGGCAAGCTTTTCATCCTTTTATGGAGAATCCCTTGATATGTGGATTAGTGCAGGGGATGTATCTACTGAGCTTAAAAAAATGACGAAATTGCCATTCTTAAAAGACCATGCAGCTCTTAAACGTATTTTATTCGTTGGTTTGGATGAGCGTAAAAATTTAACTGAAGGTGATATTCGTGCAGCATTTGGCTTGCTTGGCAAGGAACTAAGAGCTTTAAAGGTTAAAGAATATTCGATTTGGCTTGAGTCGTTTACGACAGAGTCGATTACTGTAACAGATGTTGCCTTTTTAGCTGGTGAGGGAACAGGTCTTGGATATTATTCAATTCCTCATTACAAAACAACATCAAATGAAGCAGAGAAACGTATAGACGCTGTTCACCTTGTAACTACTGCAAATGATTTAGATGAAGTGGTGGCAAGCTTTGAAGTTGGTGCTATTTATGCAAATGCAGTAAATGAAGCACGTAGTTTAATTAATTTACCACCAAACTTACTGACAGCGACAGACTTAGCTAATTACGCAGAGTCCCTTGCAGTCGAGTACAATTTTGAAGTTGAAATTTTAGATAAAGCACAATTAGAGGAGCTCGGTATGGGCGGTATTTTATGTGTTAATCAGGGCTCCCATGAAGAACCTCGTTTAATCACATTAAAATATAAAGCGACTGAAGATTTTGATGATCCAATTGGTCTTGTCGGCAAAGGGGTTACGTATGATACAGGTGGCTATTCCTTAAAGCCGAGAGATGCAATGGTAGGCATGAAGGGCGATATGGGCGGTGCGGCAGCAGTGCTAGGTGCCATGAAAATCATTGGTGAATTACGTCCTAATAAAAATGTCGTAGCAGTTATTGGTTCTACCGATAATATGGTATCTGGCACTGCATTTAAGCCGGATGATGTCATTACGACATATAGCGGTAAGACGGTAGAAGTTTTAAATACTGATGCGGAAGGACGTTTAGTATTAGCAGACGCTACTACATATGCTAAACAACAAGGAGCTACTTCTCTGATCGATGTTGCAACGTTAACAGGTGGAGTGATTACAGCACTTGGTATGGATAAAACAGGTGCCCTTTCTAATGACGATGACTTTTTTGCTGCTTTCATGGAAGCTGCACAAGAGACTGATGAATTTGTATGGCGCATGCCTTTAACAGAAAATGATAAAAAACGAATTCGTAAATCAGACGTCGCTGATTTAAATAACTCTCCTGGTCGTGATGGGCACATGATTTTTGGAGGAGGCTTCGTTGGTGAGTTTGTTGGTGATACACCATGGATTCACTTAGATATTGCGGGAACATCAGATGCGATTGCTGTACATGATCTAGGTCCAAAAGGTGGTACAGGCGTAATGGTACGTACACTAGCAAATTTTGTGCAACGTTTGGGAGAAGAAAAATAGGATAGGCAATAGACATGTGATAAATGCATCCTCCTACATAAGATAGAATAAAAAAAGGGAGGAAGCTTATGACATTCTTCGGAGGTTTTCCAGGAGGCTTTATGCCAGTAGGTGGGCCGTTTTTCCGACCGCCATTTTTCGGGCCGCCATTTTTCGGACCACCATTTTTCGGACCACCATTTTTCGGGCCACCGTTTTTCGGGCCACCGTTTTTCAGACCACCGTTTTTCAGACCAGGTCCATTTAGAGGTCCTCGTAGATTTTAATTCAAACAACATAGATCTCAAAAAAACCAGATGTCAGCAAGTGACACCTGGTTTTTTTCTTTAACTTCTTTTAGCAAGTGTTAAGTAGCGAAAGCGAAGTGACAGGTACAGGTACAGAAGTCTTTCACTTCTATAGGTGGTGAGTTGAATGCGGTTTTAAGTCACTTTTCAGCGGGTGTCAAAAACATCGGCTGACATATAGGAACTCTAAGAACGCTGCGTCCTGTGGTAACGACCGAGTGACCAACATCATGTTGTTGCTGTCGCTGTCGCACAGAAAACACTTGTTGCTGTCGCTTCGCTTTCGCACAGAAAGCATCTACAGGCCTAAGCACAAAGCCGATTTTGGACGCAATTATGCAGAGGCATAATTGATTAAGTAAAATTTAATAAAAATCATTTTTTAGGCACTAAATAATGTATTGACAGAATATACTATATTATTTATTATTCTTATTATATTACTAAGAATTAAATACGTAGCTGACTAGTAAACTAGAGGCTCTTATTATTCACAGGCATTGCTTTGCCTATGGATAATATGAGTCTCTTTTTCCTATCTTAAGCAAGAAAAAAGAGGGAGTGAAATCAAATGGGAAAAGTTTTTATAGTGGGTGCTGGTCCTGGCGATGTGGATCTTATCACGGTAAAAGGATTACGGTGTATCGAATGTGCTGATGTCATCCTGTATGACAGACTCATAAATAAGAATCTACTATCCTATGCTAAACGAGAGGCTAAGCTTATCTTTTGCGGTAAGCTGCCTCAACGGCACGCTATGATCCAAGAGCAAATTAATCAATCACTTGTTAGCTATGCACAGCAAGGATTGATTGTAACAAGATTAAAGGGAGGCGACCCATTCGTTTTTGGAAGGGGAGCTGAGGAAGCAGAGGTGCTTGCTCAGCATAATATTCCATTTGAAATTGTGCCTGGCATTACTTCTGGGATAGCAGCGCCTGCTTATGCTGGGATTCCTGTTACACATCGTGACTTAAGCTCAAGTTTTGCAGTGGTCACTGGGCATATGAGAGAGGGCAAGGATGATACTATTCAATGGGAAAGTCTAGCAAAAGGAATCGATACGATTGCTATATATATGGGGGTCGGTAACCTTCCCTATATCCGTCAACAGCTACTCAAGTATGGGCGTGATAAAGAAACACCGATAGCACTTATCCATTGGGGTACATTTTCACAACAAAAAACAGTTACAGGAACTTTAGCTAATATTGAAGACATTGTACAGCGTGAAAATATCCAAAATCCAAGCATAATTGTAGTAGGTAAAGTTGTTACTTTGAGGGAAACAATTCAATGGTTTGAGCAAAATATTCCGCAGCCACATTTAGCGGAAGCTACTGTGTAAGGATGTGGGTTCATGCAAGCTATTTTATATGTCGCTCATGGAAGTAGAGTAAAGGCAGGCGTGGAGCAAGCGAAAATTTTCCTTAAGGGTGTACAACAGGACATTGAAATACCGATTCAAGAAATTTGTTTTTTAGAGCTTGCGACGCCGACAATTGCAGATGGGATAGCAAGCTGTATTTACAGAGGGGCTACAGCTATAGCGATCGTGCCTATTTTATTGCTTGCTGCTCAGCATGCAAAGCACGATATTCCAAGTGAGATTGATAAAGCAAAAAAACAGCATCCACAAGTGCGATTTACATACGGTGAACCACTTGGTGTCCATGAATTATTAATTGATACACTACAAACTAGAATTTTAGAAGCAAAGTACCCTACTAACGATGCAAGTGTTTTACTTATAGGTCGTGGGAGTAGTGATCCTGCAGTAAAGAGTGATTTAGAAAAAATTGCAACAAGATTGCGTGATAAATATGCCTATGAAGCAGTAGACACATGTTTTTTATATGGAGTGGGTCCTACATTTGAAGATTGGATACAACAAGAAAAGAATAGGATCCATCCAGTGTTTATAGTGCCGTATTTGTTATTTACCGGGATTTTGCGCCAAAGTATAGCAAGGCAATTACAAGAGTATGAGAATAAGAACGTTATTTTATGTGAAAGTTTAGGCTATGACGACAATGTAAGGGAAGTTTTAGTGGAACGTATTTGTCAATTATTAAAAATTACTAAGGAAGGTGTTTTGTAATGGTAGATAAAAGGACCGAAAATGTAAATCTAGCATTAGATAATGTCCGCCAAATTTTAAATACTGTAAACCACGGATCGATTACATTGATTGTGCAAAATTCCTATGTGGTTCAAATTGAAAAGAAGGAAAAAATACGACTTCGATGATAAATCATCAGCAAATGACCTTGAAAATAGTTGTGAAATACAACCAAAATCAAACAAATAATCAAGATTAGAAATTGATACTAAAACGTGAGGTGGCAAGATTGAAACTACAAGTAGTTAATAGTCCATTTAATGAGGAGCAGGTAAAGCTGTTAAATGAGCTGCTTCCTAAACTAACAGGAGAACAGAGGATTTGGTTAAACGGCTATTTAAGCGCACCACTAGCAACTATTGATGCTGTTGTCGAAGAAGCAACACCGATAGTAAAAACAAGCACCAAGACCGTGACGATTTTATATGGTTCACAAACAGGCAATAGCCAGGGGTTAGCTGAAAAATATGCCTTAGCTTTGAAAGATAACGATGTCGACGTAACCATTGCATCGTTAGCAACGTTTAAGCCAAATAATTTAAAAAAGGTAGCGAATCTTTTGCTCATTGTTAGCACGCATGGGGAAGGGGATCCGCCTGATCAAGCGATACAGTTCTACGATTTTTTGCATAGTAAGCGTGCTCCTAATTTAGAGCATCTTCATTATTCTGTATTGGCCTTAGGAGATAGTTCTTATGAATTTTTCTGTAAAACAGGAAAGGATTTTGATGAACAGCTTGCCAAATTAGGGGCAACTTTAATCGTCCCTCGCACAGATTGTGATGTAGATTATGATGACTCTGCTGCACAATGGTTCTCTGCTGTTCAGCAGGCGTTGTTGCAACAGACCGATATAGCTGCTACGACTACACAACATCAGACAGTACAAGGAGGCACTACATATTCCCGTAAAAATCCGTTTTATGCAGAAGTACTTGAAAACATTAATTTAAACGGCCGCGGATCAAATAAAGAAACACGTCATATTGAATTATCCATCGAAGGTGCCAGTTTCCATTTCGAACCAGGAGATAGCATCGGTATTCAACCAGATAATGATAAAAAGCTAGTAGATGCTTTAATCACAGCGTTACAGTTTGATCCACAAACGGAAGTAACCGTCTTCGAAGAAACGCTACCATTAAAGGATGCATTACAAAAAAAGTTAGAAATTACGGTATTATCAAAGCCGTTGTTACAAAAAATTGGTGCCTATACAGTCCATCAGGAATTTGCAAAGCTACTTGAAGACTCTAATTCATGGAAGGACTATGCGAAGGGAAGAGACTTACTTGACGTTGTGCAAGACTTTGCACCATTTATATGGGATGCGCAGCAATTTGTAGATTTACTACGTAAAATTCCAGCACGTCTATATTCTATTGCTAGTAGTCAGAAGGCAAATAGTGAAGAAGTACATTTAACAATTGGAAAAGTAAGCTATGAGACGAATGGGCGACAACGTCTTGGTGTTTGCTCTGGAAGTGTAGCGGAACGTACTCAAATTGGAGATACACTACCGATTTATGTTCATAAAAATCCGAACTTTAGACTACCAGAGCATAAGGACACACCGATTATTATGATTGGTGCTGGCACAGGTGTAGCCCCGTATCGTGCATTTTTGGAGGAGCGTGAGGAATTAGGGATCGAAGGAAAAGCGTGGCTAATTTTGGGTGATCAACATTTTGTCACAGACTTCCTTTATCAAACGGATTGGCAGCGTTGGCTTGCTTCAGGCACGCTCAGTCAAATGCATGTCGCCTTTTCCCGTGATACAGATAGAAAAATATATGTTCAACATAAAATCGAGGAAAATGCTGTCGCCTTTTATGAATGGCTAGAGCAAGGAGCAGTCATTTATGTCTGTGGCGATAAAAAATCGATGGCTGCTGATGTTGATGCAACAATACTTCGCGTTATTGAACAACAGGGACAAAAAACGCCAGCGGAAGCTAAAGCCTTTGTCCAAGAGCTAAAACGGCAAAAACGCTATCAACGTGACGTTTATTAACTTCTTTCGGCAAATGTTTTATGTAGCGAAAGTGAAACGACAGCTACAAATGTTTTATGTAGCGAAAGCGAAGCGGCAGCTACAATTATGCCAGGCATAATTGATTAAAGGAGCGATAACAAATGACAGGAAAAATAATTTTACCCCCACAACCAGGGAAGCCTAGTGATGTAGAACGTATTAAAACCGACAGTAATTATCTACGCGGAACATTAGAGCGTACGATGAACAATCCATTAAGCTCAGGTATTCCAGAGGATGATAATCGTCTAATGAAGTTCCATGGTAGTTATTTACAAGATGACCGAGATCTTCGAAATGAACGTCAGCGTCAAAAGCTTGAGCCTGCCTATCAATTTATGGTGCGTGTACGTACACCGGGCGGAGCAGCTACCCCAGCACAATGGCTAGTAATGGATGAAATGGCAAGAAAGTATGGTAACGGCTCCTTAAAATTAACGACACGTCAGGCATTCCAAGTGCACGGCATTTTAAAATGGAACGTTAAAAAATATATGCAGGAAATTAATGAGGTGTTATTAGATTCGCTTGCTGCCTGCGGAGATGTGAACCGTAATGTCATGTGTAATGTAAATCCCAATCAATCCGCATTACATGAGGAAGTCTATAATTGGTCTGTAAAATTAAGTGAGCATTTATTACCTAGAACAAAGGCTTACCATGAACTATGGCTAGATGGTGAAAAGGTAGTTGACACTCAGGATGAAGAAATTGAACCTATATACGGTGCGCAATATTTGCCACGTAAATTTAAAATTGGTATTGCTGTTCCACCAAGTAATGATGTGGACGTATTCTCACAAGATATAGGGTTAATTGCAATTGTTGAGGAGGGTAAGCTAATAGGCTTTAACGTAGCAGTTGGCGGAGGGATGGGCATGACACATGGCGATCATGAAACATACCCACAGCTTGCACGTATAATTGGCTTTATTACACCTGATAAACTATTGGAAACGGCGGAGAAAATTATTACGATTCAGCGTGATTATGGAAATCGTTCGGTGCGTAAAAATGCACGTTTTAAATATACAATTGACGCTAGAGGACTTGAATGGTTTAACGAAGAACTAACACGTCGTCTAGGCTGGGGTTTTCAAGAGGCGCGGCCATTTACCTTTCATCGTACAGGTGATGAGTTTGGCTGGGTTAAAGGTGCAGGAGGCCAATGGCATTATACATTATTTATTCAAAATGGTCGTATTAAGGACTTTGAAAATTATGAACTACTAACAGGATTACGAGAAATTGCGAAGGTGCATACGGGTGATTTCCGCTTAACGCCAAACCAAAATTTAATGATTAGTAATGTAACGCCGCAAAAGAAGAAAAAAATCGCTGCTATTATTGAGCAATACAAGCTTACAGATGGTGCACACTATTCTGCCTTGCGTCGTAATTCGATTGCTTGCGTATCGTTACCAACATGTGGTTTAGCGATGGCAGAAGCAGAGCGTTACTTGCCTTCCCTTATTACAAAAATTGAAACAATCATCGATGAAGCAGGCTTAAATGATACAGAAATTGTTATTCGTATGTCAGGCTGTCCGAATGGTTGTTCTCGTGCAGCAATGGCTGAAATTGGCTTTATCGGTAAAGGTCCAGGGAAATATAATATGTATTTAGGCGCAAGCTTTACTGGTGATCGTCTTAATAAAATATACCGTGAAAATATAGGGGAGGAGGAAATATTGACGGAGCTTCGTCCAATCCTTCTACACTATGCGAAGGAACGTCTAGAGGGCGAGCATTTCGGTGATTTTGTTATACGTACGGGTTATGTAACAGCTGTTTACGACGGACGAGATTTTCATCATAAATAAAATAAGCCATGTAGCAAAGAAAATTGCTACACGGCTTTTTTAAATGGAAAAGTCCTCTGGGATAAAAACTTTTAATTGCTTTGGTTTGACAAATACATGGTCACCAACCTTAAGCTGAAGATTAGTAAATTGCTCCTTAGTCAGTTCTGCCTCTAAAAATTCATCTATATCTTCACGACGCAGCTCAATCTGCACGATAGGTCCGAGCAAATGAATATGGCTAACTTTGACGGGGACGGTGCCAGATTTGTTAGTTTTCTCAATATGAATATCATGGGGACGTACATAGCCTACTGCATGACCCTCTGGATGTTCTAGTACACCAGGTACATCAATCGCAAATTCACCATGCAGGAGCATACCATTTTGTAACCGTCCTTTAAAGAGATTTACATTACCTAAAAAATCATACACGAAAGGACTCTTTGGGTTTGTGTATACGTCGTCTGGACTACCAATTTGCTCTATCTTGCCGTTGTTCATAACGACAATTCGGTCTGCAACATCAAGTGCCTCTTCCTGATCGTGTGTGACAAAAATGCTTGTAATATGAAAATCATCGTGAAGCTTTCGAAGCCAACGACGCAATTCCTTGCGCACTTTAGCATCCAGCGCTCCAAAAGGTTCATCTAATAGAAGCACCTTGGGCTCCACTGCGAGAGCTCTAGCAAGCGCAACACGCTGACGTTGCCCACCTGATAGCTGAGTTGGGTAACGATCAGAAAAATTATCTAGTTTGACGAGTCGTAGAAGCTCCATCACTTTGCTCTTTATTTCTAATTTAGACGGTCTTGTTTTACGGGGGCGTACTTTAAGACCGTAAGCGACATTGTCAAAAACTGTCATGTGGCGAAAAAGGGCATAATGCTGGAATACAAAGCCTACATTTCGCTCCTTTGGATGGCGATCTATCATCGATTGACCATCAAATAAAATCTCGCCAACATCTGACGTTTCAAGTCCAGCAATAACGCGTAGTAAGGAAGTTTTGCCAGAACCAGATGGGCCGAGAAGGGCAACCAGTTCCCCTGATTGAATATGAAGTGAAACATCTTCTAAAGCTTGAAAGGAACCGAATTTTTTAGATACATTGTTAATTTGAATGCTCATGCTGACAATACCTCCTTAATCGTATTTTGATTTCCAAGCAATAATATCTTTAACGATAAGTGTCATAATGGCGATCACACTCATTAGTGAAGCAACGGCGAAGGCTGCTGCAAATTGGTACTCATTGTATAAAATTTCAATATGAAGGGGCATTGTATTTGTCATTCCACGAATATGCCCTGATACGACAGAAACGGCACCAAATTCACCAATTGCCCGAGCATTACATAGTATAAGCCCGTACAATAAGCCCCATTTAATATTTGGCAATGTCACATGCCAAAATGTTTTAAAACCATTGGCACCAAGTGAAATGGACGCCTCCTCCTCAGAAGTGCCTTGTGCTTGCATAAGAGGAATAAGCTCCCGTGCAACAAAAGGCAACGTAACAAAGACAGTAGCAAGGATAATACTAGGTAGCGCAAAAACAATTTTAATGTCATGGTCAAATAGCCAATCCCCAAATAATCCTTGTGAGCCAAATAACAAAATAAATACTAAACCTGCAATAACAGGAGATACTGCAAAAGGGAGATCGACGATTGTCAGTAATAGATTTTTTCCTTTAAAATTGAACTTTGTTAAAGCCCAAGCAGCCATAACGCCAAAGATTGCGTTTAATGGTACTGCAATCGCGACGACAGTTAAGGTTAATTTTATAGCTGCCAATGCATCTGGATGTGTGATAGCTGCTACATATACGTCTACCCCTTTTTGAAAGGCAGTGGAAAAAATTGATACTAGTGGGAGTACAATGAAAAATGCTAAAAAAGCTAGCGCAATAAAAATTAGCGTATATCGGACAAAGCGAGGCTCTTGTAAGGCAGCGGACTTTGTCACTGCATTATTTTTTGCAGGAGCAACTTGCTGTATAAATGTAGACTGTTCCATAAATACCTCCTAATGTACAAAGCGACGATTTACCAGCCATTGTATTAAATTAATGCTAAATAGTAGGATGAAGGAAGTGACAAGCATGACCACTGCAATAGCAGTTGCACCAGCATAGTCATATTGCTCGAGCTTAGTCATAATTATTAATGGCGTAATTTCAGTCTTCATCGGCATATTGCCGGCGATAAAAACAACAGAGCCATACTCTCCTAGTGCACGTGCAAAGGCTAATGAAAAACCTGTTAAAATGGCAGGAGCAAGCTCTGGAAAAATAACTTTACGAAAGGTTTGAAAACGAGTTGCTCCAAGACTTGCAGAGGCTTCCTCAACCTCGGTACTAATATTTTGTAAAACAGGCTGCACAGTACGGACGACAAATGGTAGCCCGATAAATGTAAGGGCAATGATAATGCCGAGTGGTGTATAGGCAATTTTAAAATTAAAAAATTGACCAATCCAACCATTTGGCGCATAGAGTGACGTTAAGGCAATTCCTGCCACAGCAGTTGGCAAAGCAAAGGGTAAATCGACAAGTCCATCGATGATTCGTTTAAATGGAAAGTGATAGCGCACAAGCACCCAAGCAATGATTGTGCCAAAAATAACATTTAGTAAACCAGCAGTGAACGCTGTACTAAAGCTTACCTTATAGGAAGCAGTAGCACGGGGAGCGGTCACAATATCAACAAACTCTCCCCAGCTTAAGGACATTGTATGAATAAAAATCATAGATAGTGGCAATAAGACTAGCAAGCTAACATATAACATAGTGTAGCCAAGTGAAAGGTGGAAACCTGGAATAATGCGGCGTGTCGTTTTATTAACAGTTAAAATACTCATGACATGCCTCCTTATTGAGGTACATAAATTTCATCGAATGTACCACCGTCTTTAAAATGCTTCGCTTGTGCTTCTGCCCAACCACCAAAATCATCAATTGAAACGAGTTCAAGTTTTGGAAATTGCCCTTGATATTTTGCTAGAATTTTTTCATTTCGCGGTCGATAGTAATTTTTTGCCGCAATTTCTTGACCCCGTTCACTATATAAATACTTTAAATAAGCCTCTGCTACTTCACGTGTGCCTTTTTTATCAACGATTTTGTCAACGATTGCGACAGGTGGCTCAGCTAAAATACTTAAAGAAGGTGTAATGATATCAAACTCGTCACCCAATTCATTGAGCGATAAATGTGCTTCATTTTCCCATGCTATTAAGACGTCACCAATTTTACGTTCAACAAATGTTGTTGTCGCACCGCGTGCACCAGAATCTAGTACTTCCACATTGCTATAGAGAGCTTTCATAAATTCCTTTATTTTTGCCTCATCATTTTTATATAATTTCCCTGCATAGGCCCAAGCGGCTAAATAATTCCAACGTGCACCACCAGATGTTTTAGGATTTGGTGTGATGACAGATACATCATCTTTAATTAAATCATTCCAGTCTTTAATACCTTTTGGATTGCCCTTACGTACTAAAAAGGCAATAGTCGATGTATAAGGTGTTGAGTTATTTTCAAATTCTGTTTGCCAATCTTTATTTAATAGGCCTCGAGCTTGTGCAATCTCATCAATATCGTAAGCTAGTGCTAGCGTAACAACATCTGCCTCTAGACCATCAATTACAGCTCGCCCCTGTTTACCAGAGCCTCCATGTGATTGTTTTATCGTTACATCTTGACCGGTTTCATCCTTCCATTTTTTTATAAAATCTTTGTTGAATTCCTCATAAAGCTCACGTGTTGGATCATAGGATACATTTAATAGTTCTACAGTTTTTTTGGATTCCTGAGCCCCTGTATTCTTCTCTGAAGAGCTACTGCCGCAACCGGTTAATAGTAGAGCTAATGTAGATAAAAGTGCTAACGATTGGAGAAAATGTTTCCTTTTTTTCATAAAAAATCGCTCCTTTTTTGTCTAGAGATTACAAAAGGCCATCTACTGGTACGATGTATAATCGTCATAAGTAGATGGCCTTCAGATACTCTGATCAGCATTTTATATTGGTTTGGTTCAAAGCTTAGTTATACATTAAACATATATTTCCTATTAGTCAACAAGGAATTTAAAAATTTGGCTTTTGACCATCATTATATACGAGAATGCAATGTAAAATGTAGGCTCATTGAAATGAATTTTTTTCTGAAAGCCTAGTTGACTACTAGGTGTACTTTAGTATATATTTGGTAATAAGGAAAAATGATTGTAGAATGAGGAAGCGTTGGACACTCGCTAATAAGTGACTAAAACTGCATTCATCTCAACACCTATAGAGGTTTCTGTAGTTGAAAGAAATTAAATAATGAGCTGGCTAGTCAAACTAGAGGCGTTTTAACAAAGACATGTCTATAAATATGTCTTTCGTTAGAACGCCTCTTTTACGTTATAAGGAGGATTATATGCTAACATATGCAACTTGGCATGAGCCAACATTGAATTTTCAGGTAGACGATACGTATAAGGCTGCACTAGAGGTTTTGCAGTGGAGTTATGCAGAATATGGTGAGGATATCGTCTATGCATGTAGCTTTGGGATTGAGGGAATTGTCTTGATTGACCTTATTTCAAAGGTAAAGCCTAATGCGAAGATTATCTTTTTAGATACAGATGTTCATTTTAAGGAAACATATGAAACGATTGATAAAGTAAAAGATAAATATCCGCAGCTGAACATTATTATGCAAAAACCAGCACTAACACTCGAACAACAAGCAACTGAATTCGGTGATGAATTATGGAAGTCTAATCCAAATAAATGCTGCGATATTCGCAAGATTGCGCCGTTACATAAAGCGTTAGCTGGAGCAAAAGCTTGGATTTCAGGTTTGCGTCGTGAACAATCACCGACCCGACAAAATATGAACTTTATCAATCTTGACGATAAATTTAAATCTATTAAAATTTGTCCACTCATTCATTGGACATGGAAAGATGTCTGGCGGTATGTTTCAAAGCATAATTTGCCATACAATCCGTTGCACGATAAAGGCTATCCAAGCATTGGTTGTGAGCATTGTACAAAACCAGTATTTACAATGGATGATTTACGTTCAGGCAGATGGCAGGGATCTGGTAAAACGGAGTGTGGATTACATGGGTAAGGGAGTTTTGCCATGCTTGAATATGTAGCAATAGCGATCAGTTTATTTTTTGCGATGAATATAGGTGCTAGCGGAGCAGCTGCCTCAATGGGAGTCGCTTATGGGGCTGGTGCCATCAAAAAAGCTTGGCAAGCACTGCTCATTTGTTCTGTGGGTGTTTTTACAGGAGCAGTTCTTGGAGGTGGGGAGGTCGTAAAAACAATAAGCGCCGGTATCATGTCAAAGGAGTACATTACCGTAAAGATTGTCATAATTATTTTGATTTCTGCGACAAGCTCACTATTTATCGCTAATCTTTTAGGCATCCCATTATCGACAAGTGAAGTGACAGTAGGAGCAGTTGTAGGTGTAGGGATTGCCTATAAAGTGCTATATATTAAATCATTGCTTGTGATAGCATCATTTTGGGTAATAGTGCCAATCGTGGCGTTTGTCATTGCATTTGTCTTTGGAAAATGGCTGTATAAATTACGAGTCAATGGTTTGTTAAAAGATCATCCAATATTAACGTTTCTCCTTGTGTTTGCAGGATTTTTTGAAGCCTTTTCAGCAGGGATGAATAATGTAGCAAATGCAGTTGGACCTCTTGTTGGTGCAGGAATGATGCCTGTAACAACTGGAATATTGCTTGGTGGGGCATTCGTGGCGCTTGGGGCGTTGTTACTAGGAAAACGGGTGCTTGAAACAAATGGTAAAAAAATAATGCGCTTTGAAAAGGCAGAAGGGATATTAATATCGAGTACAGGTGCACTACTAGTCGGTATAAGTTCTATCTTTGGGCTTCCCGTACCGTTAACACAAGTAACATCCTCTTCGATTATCGGGATGGGGATGGCTAAAAACGGGAGACAAATTTTCCATAAGCATATTGTGAAAAAAATAATTCGAATTTGGATAGTCTCACCAATCCTTTCTTTAGCCATCTCCTATTTTTTAATACAACTATTTTTAGAGAAAGATGTCTATGCCATCGTCTTAATTGGCAGTATCATTGTTGGAACACTGGGTGTCATCAGCTTAATGCGAACAATGCGTGAAGAAGAGCGCTCCATATACGATGCGGGTGAAGGAATATAAATACACGGATTACTTGAGAGACAGCCGATTATTTTTATAGGAGCTAATCCAATCAGACGTGAACCGATCACATTTGAAGGGGAGCTGATCCAATCAGAGGAATTCCCGATTACCTCTGAAAAGAAGTTAATCAATCGCAGAAGCCTCAATTTGCCCAAGACTAAAAATTAAAAAAATATGCAAATAAAACTAAGTAATTCAATAGATCTAGGAGGGGATTTCGATGAGTTTACAACCACATGGTGGACTATTAGTGCAAGCCTTTAATCCAGAGAAGGAAGTAACGCATATAAATAAAGTTATTGAGCTTGATGCCATTGCGCTTAGTGATCTAGAGTTAATTGCTATCGGTGGTTACAGCCCAATTGAAGGTTTTTTAACACGGGAGGATTATGAATCAGTTGTTGAACATACACGTTTAGCGTCAGGCGTGGTATGGAGTATTCCGATTACATTACCTGTAGCAAAGGATGTAGCTGCAACATTGCAGTCCGGTGATGAGGCGAAATTAGTATATGGTGATGTTGTTTATGGCGTTATTGAAGTTGCTGATATTTATGAACCAAATAAACGGAAAGAGGCGTTGTTAATATACGGCACGGAGGATATTGAGCATCCCGGTGTTAAAAAGTTGCATGAACGCCCAAGTATTTATGTAGGCGGAAAAATTACATTAGTAAAACGTCTAGAGCAAAAGTTCCCAGCCTACTCATTCGATCCGTTTGAAACACGCCAGCTTTTTGCAGAAAGGGGCTGGAAAACAATTGTAGGCTTCCAAACACGGAATCCCGTGCATCGAGCACATGAATATATTCAAAAGGCGGCTCTTGAAACAATTGATGGATTATTTTTAAATCCACTAGTTGGAGAAACAAAATCAGACGATGTTTCAGCTGCTATTCGCATGGAAAGTTACGAAGTTTTACTACAAAATTATTATCCTAATAATCGCGTGCAATTAGGCGTGTTTCCAGCTGCAATGCGTTATGCAGGTCCAAAGGAAGCTATCTTCCATGCACTTGTACGAAAAAATTATGGCTGTACGCACTTTATCGTTGGGCGTGACCATGCAGGTGTTGGTGATTACTATGGCACATACGATGCACAAAAAATCTTTGAACAATTTACGGAAGATGAATTAGGAATTATTCCATTAAAATTTGAGCATAGTTTCTATTGCAACAAATGTGAGGGCATGGCAACGACGAAAACATGTCCACATGATAGCTCGGTGCATGTTATTTTATCGGGTACCAAGGTACGTGAAATGTTACGTAACGGCGAATTGCCCCCAAGTACATTTAGCCGAAAAGAGGTTGTGGATGTACTAATTAAAGGAATGCGTAAGGAGGTTTTAAAGTGAGTTCAAATATCGTTTGGCATGAAGCTTCCATTACGAAAGAGGAGCGTCGCACACAAAACAAGCATCAAAGTTTTATTTTATGGTTCACCGGTTTATCAGCATCTGGGAAATCTTCTGTGGCAAACGCATTTGCACGCCGACTTTTTGAACGTGGCCATCAAGCATTCGTCTTAGATGGTGATAATGTTCGCCATGGCTTAAATAAGGATTTAGGATTTGATGAAGCTGGTCGAAAAGAAAATATCAGACGTATCGGAGAGGTATCTAAGCTTTTTGTGGAAAATGGACAAATTGTTCTAACTGCTTTTATCTCACCTTATCGAGAAGATCGTCAAGTTGTTCGTGAGCTTGTGGAAACAGGCGAATTTATAGAGGTATATGTGAATTGTTCGGTAGAAACGTGTGAAAAACGTGACCCAAAAGGTCTTTATAAAAAAGCACGTAATGCGGAAATTCCAAACTTTACTGGGGTTAGCGCACCCTATGAAGAACCGGAAAATCCAGAAATTATTTTAGACACAGAACTTTATTCTATCGAAGAATGCGTTGACCAGCTCACAGACATATTAACTTCAAAAGGATATATATACTAAATCTGTTTTCTTAAAGAATCTGCTTACTTCTGATAAGCAGATTTTTTTAAATGGTAGATTTACCTATTTATTATAGAATTATTCCATATGTTGTGGGATGATTAAGTCATCATATGTTATAGGAGATGAAGAAATGAGCATACATATTCAACGATTAACGGAGGATGTTGTAAACCAAAAATTATTATATGAAATATTGGAGCTATGGAATGAAAATGCCATAGAAACTGCAGATTGTGAATTAGGGGAGAGTGAAAGGAAGGGTATTCAAGAACAACTAGAACAATATATTCAATCAAAATATGGGGCCATTTATATAGCAACTGATGAAAATAATGCAATGATTGGTTTTGGAATGGCTTCGATCAAAAAGGATTTTATTTTCGATATGAACTATGGTCAAATTGACGAGGTTTATGTAGTGCCAGTGTATAGAAGACAGAAGGTTGCTAAACGTCTAGTAGATGATTTAGTGCATTGGTTTAATGACGAACATGATACTACTGTAGTAAATGTTTATGTAGATTTAGAAAATGACTTAGCACTAAACTTTTGGGAAGGCATTGGCTTAGAGAAGGAATTTTTTATGCTATCAAATAACTAAAAAAAGTGGCCAATGAAGTTTATTCATTGGCCAACTTTTTTGGAAAAGTTATTTTATGCCTTGTTCCTTTTTCATCCGATCAATTTCAGGTCCCAGCTCGTCGTGTATTGTGCCTTTCCAAGGCTTTACACCAGCAATGTACGAGGAGCGAGTCATAATATGCCCTCCAACAGGACCTGTGATGAACAGGAATAGTATACCAAGCAAAATGCGTGGATTAAAGTGATCTTCAATAAGCCAAAAGTGAAAGAATACGCCGATAAGTACGCACATGACACCGAGCGTTGCACTTTTTGAAGCAGCGTGCGCACGTGTGTACAAATCAGGTAAACGGACAAGACCTATGGCTGTCACGACTATAAATAGCACCCCTACAGAAATGAAAAAGATAACTAAACTATTAGCGAGAATTGTCACGTTTAATGATATCTCCTTTCTCTATGAATTTAGAGAAAGCAACCGTACCGATAAACGATAAGATCGCTAACAGTAATATAATCTCTAGGAAGAAGCTTGTTTCAACCAATACAGAAAACAGTGCAATGAGTGAGATGACTGATACACCCAATGAATCTAATGCTACCACACGATCGGATGCAGAAGGACCTTTAACCATTCGATAAATGACTGCAATCATTGATAAGCAAATCACTACAATCGAAGCAATAATAAATGTTGTCATGATTTACTCACCTCCAAAATCGCTTTTTCAAATGAATCTCGAATTGCTGTAATGGCTTCATCGACATCACTCATGTCAATCGCATGTACATACAAAGTTTTTGCATCATCAGATACGTGCACTACTACCGTACCAGGTGTTAACGTAATGAGACTCGATAATAATGTAATTTCCCATTCTTGTGTTAACACAGTCGGATAGGCAAAGAACGCAGGTTGCATATCCAACTTAGGCTTTAATACCACTCGAAGAACTTGTACATTCGCTAACACTAACTCCTTTAAAAAGAGTAATGTCAACTTAATGATTGCCCATATGCGGTAGACGTAAAGACGGGTAGTAAAAAATCTACGCATAATAATGAGCAATATAATACCGAGAATAAACCCAATGATAAAGCCTGTTGCTGTGTAATTAGAAGAAAGGAACATCCAAACGAAGGCAAGTACAACATTTAAAATAATTTGAAATGCCATATCTCTAATCCTCCTTCATTACAGCATCTATATAAATAGATGGATCACTTAATAGTTTTGCCGCATCGTCCATAAATGGCGTAATCCATTCAGAGCCTACACCATACGCTACAGTAATGAGCACTAAAAGAACGGTAGGCGCAAATAGTGTATAGTAGACTTTTTTATCGACAGTACCCGTTGTTTCTTTTTCTTCACCCCAGAAAGCATAAAGGAAAATACGAATAACCGATAATAAAACGAGAAGTGATGAAGCTAAAATAAAAATACTACTCCATTTACTGCCTGCTTCAAATCCGCCCTGTACAATCAACAGCTTTCCAACGAAGCCACTAAGAGGGGGGATCCCTGCTAAACCAAATGCTGCAATTAAGTAGCACCAACCAAGAGCAGGATATTTATTCATAAGACCGCCCATTTTTCGTAAATCAGATGTGCCAGTAATGTAGATGACGATCCCTATTAACATAAAGAGCGCTGCTTTAATTAGCATGTCATGGATTAGATAAAACATTGCACCTTTTAGGGAGATTTCATTCATTTGAGAAACACCAAATAAAATAACACCTACAGCTATGACAATATTATATATAATGATGAGCTTCACATCATGGTAGGCAAGTGCACCAATACAGCCCGCAATAATGGTTGCAACTGCTAATGCCATCAGTAAATCATGTGTATACGATAAATCATGAACAAAGAACAATGTATATGTTCGAGTAATCGCATAAATGCCCACCTTTGTTAGTAGTGCACCAAATAGCGTTAGCACTGGTATAGGTGCTGCTGCATAAGAAGTTGGTAGCCAAAAGTATAGCGGGAAAATAGCCGCTTTTAACCCAAATACCATTAAAAATAGTACAGCTATAACCGTAACGATACCTGGCTGATTAATTTCAGCAATTTTTACCGCAATATCTGCCATGTTTAATGTGCCTACTACAGAGTAAAGGAAGGCAACTGTAATAACAAATAAAGCAGATGAAATAACATTAATTAAAATATATTTAATGGAACCTTTAAGCTGTCCTTTTTCGCCCCCAAGAACGATAAGCAAATAAGAGGCCATTAACAAAACCTCGAAGAACACGAACAGGTTAAAAATATCGCCTGTCGTAAATGCCCCGTTAACCCCAGTTAAAATAAACATAATGCCAGGATAATAGAAGAAGCGTTCACGTTCCTTTGTGATGGAACCAAAGCCATACCAAACAACAAAGAAGGTGATCAGCAGCGTTGTAGTGACAAGCAATGCAGATACCATATCAGAAACCATCGTAATGCCATACGGCACAGGCCAATTCCCGAACGTTACCATTTGAATACCATCATTTTTCACTTTTATAAGCAGTGAAATGGCTGATATAAGTGCGAGACCTATACCAAGTAATGCGAATGAACGCTGATATTTTAAGTTTTTTTGCCCGAATATTAACATCATACCGAAGAAAAATGGAATGATAATTGGCAGTAGAAGGAAGTTATTCATCCTCATCACTTCCTCTCATTAAGCTTATATCATCTGTCTCGAGCTCCTGATAAGAACGATAGGCGAGTACTAAGAAGAAAGCTGTTACCCCAAAACTAATAACAATCGCTGTTAAAATAAGCGCTTGTGGTAATGGGTCTGCAAAAGTTTTTGCCCCTTCCTTTAAAACAGGTGGTGCTTCTCCACCTAGCCCGCCCATCGTTAAAATGAGAAGATGAGCGCCATGACTTAAAAGACCTGTCCCGATAATAATACGCAATAAGCTTTTGGATAAGATTAAATAAATCGCTGCCATAAATAGAAAGCCTATGACAAACGCCATCAATATTTCCATTATTCATCCTCCCCAATCGTTTGAATAATGGTCATCGTAACGCCGACAACAACCAAATAGACACCGCTATCAAAAAGCATAGCCGTGTGTAATGACTGTTTGCCTAGAAGCGGTAAATCGAAATAATCAAAGAAATGTGTAAAAAACGGTTTACCTACAAACATTGGGAAAGCAGCTGTTGCGAGTGCTAGAAGTAAGCCAATTGCAGTTAAATACGTATAATTTATAGGTAAAACCTTACGAACCGTATTTAAATCAAAGGCAAGGACTAAGAGCACGATCGCACTCGATGTTAAAAGTCCACCAACAAAGCCGCCTCCAGGTGTGTAATGACCAGCGAGAAAAATATGAATGGAGAAGAAGAAAATAATGAAGAATACAATTTTTGTTGTAAATTGTATAATGACATCATTTGTTTTCATGTGTTTTCTCCTTTCTATTCATGCGTAGCTTTATCATTGCTAAAATGGCCATTCCAGCAATAGCTAGTACTGTAATTTCAAATAATGTATCAAAGCCACGGTAGTCTACTAAGATAACATTGACAATGTTTCCACCGCCTGCTTTTGAATAAACGGTTTCCTCATAATATTTCGAAATAGTCGGAATCAATTTTTGTGAATGTGCAGACAGTGCTACAAGCGTAACCATAACACCGACAGCAACGGAAACAATCGCGCGATTTAATTGGAATCTCATGCGCTCTTCCCGTTTTCCCAGCTTCGGCAGATGATAAAACGCTAGTAAAAATAGCGCAACAGAAATTGTTTCAATGACAAGCTGTGTTAATGCTAAATCAGGAGCATTAAAAATAACGAAGAATAATGCTACTGTGTAGCCCACAGCACCAAGGCCTATAATAGCTGTTAAACGTGACTTTGCCAAAATTGTAATGGCTGTTCCAATGACTAACACTACAACTAAAATGATTTCGTAAGGACGAATAGGTGAAATATCTTGGAAGGAGACTGTAAAAGCATTCTTCACAAATAAAGAACCGATTACAATCGCCGCAATGCTACTAAACATATACAGCAGGTAGTGACGCATAGAGCCCGTCATATAAAGACGTGATACGCGATTTAACCCAACATCTAGCCCGAGCATAATCTTGTCGTATGCATTATTTAACGTTAAAGATTTCGGGAATCTTTGGTAAATAACTTGCCATTTCGGTAATGCTACAAACAATAGAACCCCAACAATTACGATGCCAAATGTCATGACTAATTCGGGAGTAATTTCACCATGCCAAGCAGCCACGTGAATATCAATATCCTTTGGTGAATCATATAAGAATGGCTGAATAGCTTGTACGGCTGGTTTTACAAAAGTATCACCAACTAGGTTCGGAATAAAGAATATTGTTACGACTAATGCTGCTAAAATCATCGGTGAAATTAGCATACCAATCGGTGCCTCGTGTGGTTTATGAGGTAATTTTTCTGGTTTATATGTACCAGTAAATGTTCTGAAAACAAAATAGAAGCTATAGACAAATGTAAATATACTAGCAATCCAAGCGACAATCGGGAAGAGTGCTCCCCATGTTTCGAAGCCTAAAAAATCGAAATTTTGCAGTGCAAGCATAGCAGTTAAAAACATTTCCTTACTTAAGAAGCCGTTAAATGGCGGTAGACCAGCCATTGATAAGCTTCCGATAGCCGCTACTGTAAAGCTAAGCGGCATAATACTCATTAATCCACCGAGCTTACGAATATCACGTGTACCTGTTTCATGATCGACAATGCCTGCAATCATGAATAGGCTTCCTTTAAACGTTGCATGGTTGATAAGATGGAAGATTGCCGCAAAGGCAGCAAATTTAATAGTATCTGTAGTCCCATTGCCATGAAACGCTAAAGCACTAGCGCCGAGCAAAGACATGATAAGTCCAAGCTGACTCACTGTGGAGAAAGCAAGGATTCCTTTTAAATCTGTTTGCTTTATAGCAAAGAATGAACCCCAAAATAACGTTAAAATACCTACGCTTGTTACGAGCCATACCCAAAGCTCAGAAACAGCGAAAATTGGTGTGAAACGTGCAACTAAATAAATACCTGCCTTTACCATTGTTGCAGAGTGGAGGTATGCACTTACTGGTGTTGGCGCTTCCATTGCATCTGGTAACCAAATGTAGAATGGGAATTGGGCAGATTTTGTAAACGCTCCTAGCAGTATTAAAACGAGCGACCAGGTGAACAAGGGATGCTGCACTAAGCTAGGTGCCATTACAATAAGTTCACGGATTGAATACGTTCCTCCCATTAAATAAAGAAGGATGAATCCTCCTAACATCATCAAGCCGCCACCGACTGTAATCATCATTGACTTAAGTGCACCAAAGCGAGAGGCATCACGAGCATACCAATAGCCGATCAGTAAAAATGATGAAATAGATGTTAGTTCCCAAAAGAAGTACAGTGTAATTAAATGATCTGACTGTACTACTCCTAGCATTGCGGTCATAAATAATAATAGGTAAACATAAAAATTATGTAATTTTTCTTTATGTTTGTCTAAGTAAAAAATAGAGTAAAGTACGACCAATGAGCCAATTCCAGTAATCAGCAATGAGAACAGCAAGCTAAGTCCATCTAAATAAGAAACGACGGAAATATCAAGCGATGGAATCCAAGGAAGCTCTTCAAGAAATACTTTACCATCTGCTACTTTTCCGATATAAGACGCGTAAATAATCGCGAGTGTAGCAGGTACTGCAAGAACAAACCAGCCTGTGTGAATATTTTTAATGCTTTTATATAAAAGTGGCACAAATATTGCAGCAAGCATTGGAATGAAAATATAAAGTACTTGTAACAAAAAAATCCTCCTTTATGCAGATAAGTATGTTAATTATATCGCACTTTTTGTAGGATTGCATATGCACTCATATGATTTAGCTTGCGGTAATGGAAGAACTTTGGATATATTATAAATAGGAAGTTATCAATAATAATAGAGGAAAAAATTATTTATGAAGAACCCTTATATTTATGGTTATCTACCATTAATTACAATTTTATTGTTTAGTTTGACGTTTGGAATGTATGCAGTAAGTGAATCGTTGCAAGTTTTTCATGCAATCGGTGTGTATTCCGGCATGCGTGAGTTTTTATCCGATTTTGAGCTCCGTGTATTCTTGCTAATTGTCTTTGCTGTAATCTTTTTTATGCTATTTTCAGCATTAAAATTAGTAGGGGAAACGATTCATGAGTTAGGAATGTTATTTTTCTCAAAGGATCATGATGGTACGACAGTGAATCAAGCACGAGGTGGATACATCATTTTATTAGTTGGTGCAATCTGTTCAGCCTTTGCTATTCAATTTATTTACGTTTTAGTAGGTATTTTTGTCTTAACCGTTTTTATCTACTTTATTTATCTTATCTATAAAATGAGTCATTTTATGTCGATGGGTGGAACAATTGGCTTATTAGTATTTGAACTTTTTATGTGGACTATACTATTATCGCTATTAGTTTATGTTGTTTTAAAATTGTATAATGGTATTTTAGCAAGTTTACCGTTTGCTCACTAAATGCACCAAATCGTTTATTTCATTCATAAAAGGCAACAGGGGATTGTATCCTGTTGCCTTTTGTCATTAGTAATTTCATAACTTTTTGTTGCATTCTCTAGGGATAGTGCCGCGTTGACTAAAGCGTTACATCCTTGCATTAGGATCTGCAGCGTCTGTCAAATGTGCATAAGTGCTTAAGAGTATTTATTTTGCGGTTGTATAAAGATTTTGAATTGTACTTGAATCAATAATTTGTTCTTGCTGTTTATCATTGACAGTATAGAGAATTTTGATTTGTCGTTTAGGATTCTTTTTCACATCTTCTAGTTGGAATGACATAATTAGGACCCCTTCTTTTTCGATTGTCCAATCTTTGATGTCTTTTAATTCTCCGATATCTTCTTTGCCTCGTTTATATACCCCTAGCTTTTTACCACTTTCACCTGCATAAAACTGATATTGAATGTTAGACTCAGCGTGAAGTAAGTCAATATCGTTGATGATCACGTTATCATTACCAGTCCATCTAATAGCTGTTATAATATAGTAATTTTTTCCGTCCTCCAAAGCTGATGTAGAGACTTCATCAATAACAAATTTGCCTTCTTCGTCTTTCTTAATACATCCTCCTAATAAAAGTCCTAACAATAATAAAAACAAAAATAACTTTTTTTTCATGCTACATTCTCCCTTCTTTATGATGATATGTAATTTAATTCATCCTGTTTTGATAAATAACATTGCTATAGAAAAAAGCGGAAACTCAAGCATCGTAATTGTTGTCAAGACAAATTACGAGAGGAATTTTCGCTTTGCACTTTAAGTTTAACAAAATATAATTGCTGTTATTTGCCAGGAGAGGACAATTTGTCATACACACAAATATTACGTCGTATCTACAATGGCAAGGTTTGGTATTTCGGATAAAGATGATGCTTTGCTATTGTTCGTATGCATATCAACTTTTAGGTTATTCCAGTAAAACATTAAATAGCTTGTGATGAATCTTATAAGCTTCTAATCTCTCCATAGATTGTGGCTTATCGTAGCCAAGCCATACTGCTGCAGTGTACTCATCATTTAATCCGGCGAGCCAGTAGTCGCGATAGTTGTTAGTTGTTCCTGTTTTGGCACCGACATAGTTACTTCTACTATAAACGCCTTGCGCGGTACCTTTGGTAACAACATCTGCAAGCATTGAACGCATATACTTAACTGTTTTTGGTGCCCAAATTTGATCGCGTGCTGAATCCCAACTGTAAAGCTCCGTGCCATCAGATGCTGTTACTTTACGAATGCTATGGGCAAGTACGTATGAGCCGTCTATAAAACTTGTATAAGCATCCGCTAGTTCAAGTGCTGTAACGCCATACGTTAATCCTCCCAAAGAGGCAGCATAAGTATGGTCTTTTGCCACGATAGAGCGGAAGTGAAAGCGATCTAAGTAACTAAAGGCTGTATCAATTCCGACGGTGTTAAAGAGACGGAGAGCCGATGTATTGTAGCTATTTCGAAATGCTACTCGAATCGGTACATCACCGTATTTAAAGCCTCCATAGTTTTGTGGACAAAATGAACCGACACAATAACTGCCACCACTGACGATAGAATCAGGTGTATGTGCTGTCGTTTCAAAGAAAGGCGCATATACAGCTAATGGCTTAAAGGCAGAGCCTGGCTGACGTGTACCTTGAAAGGCCCGATGATAACCAAACTTTTCGTAGTTTTTCCCAGCATAAAGACTAACAACTTCTCGGGATGTATTATCAATAACTGCTCCAGCTGCTTGTAATTTACCTGAGCCTAGAATCGCCGTCATTTTTTCCTCATCATGTGCTTGTTTGTCTGGATCAAGCGCGGTATAAATCGTTAATCCATTTTGGAATAATGCATTGAGTCGATTGTCTAGCTGCGTTTTGATTTTTTTCTTCTCTTCCTCGCTTTGTGAATTTGCAAGTCGATCTGAATAACCTTCTTTTTCTGCAACTAACCATCTAAGCTCTTGTAGGACATACGTGCTGTACATAGGGGAGCTTTGTGCTTTATTCTTGACATTTAATGCGATAGTTTCAGCTTTATATGTAATGGCATCTTCTTTTGTTATAGCGCCACTCGCTGCAAGTGTATCTAATAACCGCTCCTGCCTCGCTTTAGTTTTTTCAAAGTTTTTTAAAGGATTATAAAGCGACGGGTTATTCGGAATGGCAGCAATAAATGCAATTTCAGCTATAGATAATTCTTGGAGTGGTTTTTGAAAATAATAGGTAGCTGCTCCACCGATTCCATAAACTTGATTGCTGAAATAGGCTTCATTTAAATACATCGTTAAAATCTCGTCTTTATCAAATTCTTTCTCAAGCTCATGAGAGTAAAAAATCTCTGTTAATTTTCGTTCATATGTTTTTTCGTCAGATAAATAACGCATTCGAACGAGCTGTTGTGTAATAGTACTAGCCCCTTGAGAAGTTGAATTTGTATTTGAGTTAGCAACAACTGCACGGATGATAGCACTAAGGTCAAAGCCGATATGCTCATAAAAATGAGCGTCCTCACTTGCAATAAAAATTTCCTGGGCAATTTTTGGGATTTCCTGTAATGTTAGAGGTTGCCGCCATTCGACATATTCCTCGCTAAATGTTTTGCCGTTTCGATCAATAAGTGTTACTGGAAGCTGTGGCTGTACTTCCGGTAAATGAATAGCACTGGCGATTTGCTCCTCATGCGCTTGTGCTGCATTGATCTCTGTCCTAATATTTGTACTAATCCACCAAAGGACAGGTAAGGATAGTAAAATGATAAAAAAACCAAAAGCCTTTTTCATGTGTGCCTCCACTCTAAATATGAGTCATTCAACAGAATAACATAATTTGGATAGTTTCCAAATACGCGTTACGACCTATTTGTATTTATAATAATGAAGTTGGAGACGACGTTTGTTAGAGCTTATTAAGAGTGATTGGTGAAGGGGTTAGACATGATAATAAAGTAAAAGGATTCACACACAGTTTATGTATAAATCCTTTTTTACTCTTTGGAAGGCGGATGTCGATAACAATGTGTTTCTGTGAATAAGTTGACTGGAGTGTAGTTAGCGTCATAGATGGGATCATGGAGCGAACAGGCAGAGGAACGAACGCTACTAGCATCAAGAAAGCTTACGCTCTGTTTTTTTGACTGTTACTTATCATAAGAGGAATAATACATAACAATGCAAGGAAAATGAACAGGATTAAGGTGTTGATTGGATTATCTTTTACTTTTGAATCTTCTATGTGGTTTTTTTCAAATTCTTTTACTTCTTCTATTTTATTTACTTTATTGTTTGGAATAAATTCGTTTTTATTGACATCATAGTAATAGAATTTGTGTTTATTAAAAGTGAAAAAGTCATCTTTAACCGTCTTATATGAACTTGAAATCATCGCTAAATTCACTTTTTCCGTATCAATTTTTGTTTTTACATATTTTTCACTTTCCGCTTTAAACAATTCTTTTTCTTTTGTTAATAGGTTGGCTGCTTCACTTTTTACTTTTTCTACATCTTGAAGCGTTGTTGCTTTTTTCAAGCCCTCTTCAATAAAGGTTATTTGTTTCATTTTCATTTTTTCTTCAAATTCTTTTGTTTTTTGCTCTAATAATGATTTATCTTCTTTTTCTGTTTCAATTACTACCGTTTTTGTTTCTTGTGCTAATATTTTAGCGGAGTCGTTTTTGTAATCATTAACTTCTTTTTTATTTTTTTCATTTACTGAATTTAGGTGCTCTTCTGTAACGATTTTTGTTGCCATACTGGTAGATGAAAAAACGATACTCAACATACATACCGACAGTCCAATTACACTTATTTTTTGTATAAATTTCATTCAAGCCCTCCATTTTGTCTATTATTATTCATATAATCCTATTCCAATTTTCCATCTTCATTCCGATATTTTTCATTTTATGGTCATTCAAGGTAATATATGAACAATCAAAAAATAAAGTAAGGGGGTTATTATGAAAAAATATTTCTTAACCGAAGAACAGTACTGTAATAACACCATCGTGCGCTTTTACGAAAAAAACCACTTAATGGCCAAGCGGCTTAACGGAAGCCCAGTCGGAAGAGAATTCAACACTGCGGATGGTGATAAGCTGAAAAATTAAAAGTGCAAAAAATCGTCAATACTTTGGTGAAGAAAACCATTAAGAAGTATGTTAGACTAAAATGAGGTCAGAAATGATAGTACTATCATTTTCAATGAAACTGAAATTTTACATTTAAAGGAGAGACTTCAATGTTTCCACAATTAACAACAGAAGTACTAGAAGGCGAAGTACTTGTAGAAATGAAAACAACATTAGGTGCCATCAAAATTAAATTATTCCCAGAGCATGCACCAAAAACTGTTGAAAACTTTTTAGGCCATGCAAAATCAGGATACTATGACGGCATCATTTTCCACCGTGTAATTCAAGACTTTATGATTCAAGGTGGTGACCCAACTGGTACAGGTATGGGCGGTGAGTCAATTTGGGGTAACTCTTTCGAGGATGAGTTCTCTGAAAACGTATTTAATCTTCGCGGTGCCCTTTCGATGGCAAATGCGGGTCCAAACACAAATGGTTCACAATTCTTTATCGTACAAATGAAGCACCTTCCAAGTGATATGCTTCGTCAATTACAAGGTGCTGGCTTCCCAGAAGAAATTATTGAAGCATATGCTAAAAATGGCGGTACGCCTTGGTTAGACCATAAGCATACTGTATTTGGTCATGTTGTTGAAGGAATGGACATTGTCGACAAAATTGCAGATGTAGAAAAAGACTTCCGTGATAAGCCAGTAGAAGATGTGAAAATCGAGTCAATTACAGTTTTTGAATAATAATTGTAAGGACGTGTAAAACATGAAACATTTAATGTATCAATTTTTATATTTCCCAGAAGATAAATCAGGCTATATTCCTGCAGCTTTTGAATTTTTGATCATGCTTATTTTATGTATTGTTGTCTTTACTGTTTTCCGTAAGATTTCTAAGAAACAAGAAATGAAATCAAAGGAAATCGAAGCACGTATTCTTTCAGAGAAAAATAATACAAACAATCAGCAAAATATTTAACTGTATTCAACGGGTGACTAAATACCCAACGGAGTTAAAACTTCCGGCCGATCCCGGATGCAATTATGCCGAATCATAATTGATTGTATCAGACGCCTCGCAGCCTTTAAGGATTGCGGGGCATTTTTCTCGTATCATTCTCCATATGAGCTGTATTTTCTCAACAAAAAAGGATATCTCAGGAAAACTTGAGATATCCTTCACTATTTACTTTCTATTGTTGAAGTACTTGCTTAAAGCGCTGAACACCGTCTTTTACTGTGTCAAATGAGCAAGCGACGTTCATACGCAGGAAGCCTCTACCCTCATCGCCATATTTAGTCCCAGGCTCTAATGCTAACTTGCCATTTTCCAGCAAGCGTTTCATGATTTCTTTTTCATCAAGTCCTAATTCTCGATAATCAATCCAAAGTAAATAAGTGCTCTGAGGTTTTCTAATATGGATACCAGGTAATTGTTCTAATTCAGCAATCACATAGTCCATATTATTTGAAATATAAGAAAGCATGTCATTTAACCATGGGGAACCCTCTGTATAAGCAGTTTGAAGTGCAACAGAAGCAAAAGTATTTAATGAGCCTTGCCCACTAGCCATATGAACTGCTTCTAGTAGCTTACGTTTTTTCTTATCCGTTACAATCATATAAGCGACTTGAATCCCAGCTAGATTAAATGTTTTTGTCGGTGCCATACACGTAATAATACGATCCATTTCATCACCAGCGATTTTTGCTAATGGTGTATGTTTTGAGCCATCCAACATTAAATCAGAATGAATTTCATCGGAAATAATAACAACATCATACTTTGCACATAGTCGTACGATTTCCTTTAATGTAGCTTCATCCCATACATAGCCACCAGGATTATGAGGATTACACAATATGTAGGCTTTCACATTTTGAGCAAGTGCTTGTTCAAAGGCTTCAAAGTCATAGACAAATGTGCCATCTTCTTCAACTAAAGGACAACTAACGATCTCTCGGCCATTACTTTTCGGGATATTATAAAATGGCGGATAAACAGGTGAGGAAATAAGAACTTTATCTCCTGGATTTGTTAGTGCCTTGATACTATCTGCTAAAGCAGCAACAACACCGTTACAGAAAACAATTGATTCTTTGTCAATATGCCACTCATGATGTGCATGCTGCCAGTCTACGATCGCTTGCACTGCTTTATCGCTAACAAAGCTATAGCCAAAAACAGTTGTTGCAGCATGTTCTTGTAGCGCTTTTGATACGGCTTCTGGAGCAGCAAAATCCATATCCGCTACCCACATTGGTAGTATATCTGAAGCATCTTGTAGCCCATATACATTTTCCATTGCGTCCCATTTTACAGAGTTTGTACAACGACGTTTAATAGTTTGATCGAAAATAGACAAGTAAATCACTCTTTTCTTTTTTATTTACTATGGTATCATACGAGTATGATAAAAGGATAATAGGTGAGTATTTTGGAAAATATAAAAATGAATCAAGCGGCCGTACGTCTGCTAGAGGAGTGGGATCCATTCCACTTAGGTCCAGATCATTATGATACTGAAACTGCAGATGTTGTAGCAGCATTGCAAGGTATTGATGATCCATCAACTCTTGCAAAGGTTATTCAAGAAACATATGAGCATTCGTTTGAAGAATGGATTCCATTTGAAGATTGTGTAGCCATTTCGTACAAGCTTATTGCGATAAAATTTGAAGCAAAATGCATTATTTAACTTTTTAGAGGGTTTTCAAACAACCGCTGAAATAGAGGGACTCAGTTAAGAACGTCACGTCCTGTGGCACGACTGAATGATCAACATCATGCCTAGCATAAAGCTGAATCGGGTGCAATGATGCTTTTGCTTTTCTATAGAAAACGAGGTTGTCTCTTTCAATTTAGAGACAACCTCGTTTTTTAACGGTCTTTTATTTAAACAAAGGCAAGATCCTTTGGAGAAAAAAAATATCCCTATTGGAGACCGAATTAAAATATTCAAAATTGACTAGAGGAAGGCTTTAGCCTGCAAAGATAAATCAGTAAGGCTCCAATTGGCATACTAATACTATTCGTCAAAAAGTCTACATAGTCGAAACTAGATCGAGCAAAAGTTTCACATCAGATAGCAACATAGAATACATAATAAAAAACACTTCCGCCGTTAGTATCCGCCATATAAGGAAACTGCCACATAGCTCTAACCCCTATAGAACTTCCAGCGACAGCTAAAATAACCCAATTTTAGATGTAAATTGATCTCTCGAAGACGCGGAATTAAACCCTCCTTAAATTAAAGCTTTATCTTACCTTGATATTCTCCTGAAAAAGTAAATTTTGGGTAAATGATTCATAGAAATTCTTATCTTAATTTTGTTTGTAAAACAGGGGTGTTTTAGTGGTTCAGTATATAGTTTTAGTAACGAAATTCGAGGTCTTAGTAGCTTTGTTTTGATGTAGCGAGATCTTTGTATTTTTTATTAATAAGTAAAAATATGTAACAATTAGGAACAATGATTCGTTACATGTGCGAAGGGGGGAAGACCGTGACTGAAACTGAATTAATAGAACGGGCTCAGCGAGGAGACAAAGACGCCTATATAGAGCTAATCCGAATACATCAACGAACAGTTGAAAAATTTGCTTTTCAATGTGGCGTACATAGTAATGATTTAGCAGATGTTTCACAGGAGGTGTTTGTGAAGCTGTATCGTTTTTTACATCAATTTAAACAGGATCGTTTTACGACATGGCTCTATAAAATTACATTAAATGCAACCCGTGATTATTATCGCAAAGAACAGCAGGAGCAGGCAAAGGAAGAGAGGCTAGGTGCTCAGCGGCAAACGCCCTCATCTTCAGCCGAAAAGTATGTCCTTAATTTTGAGGAGGATAGGCAATTACATAATGCTATTAAAGAACTCGATGAAAAATATCGTTATCCGCTCATATTATTTTACTTCCATGAATTTAAGTATGAGGAGATAGCGGAAGTACTAAATATTTCGTTAGCAACTGTCAAAGTTCGTCTATTGCGTGCAAAGGAAAAACTCAAAGCGGTGTTAATGGAGGAGGGGAGTGTTGAAAATGGATGATAAACAATTTGAAAAACGAATGGAGCTTCTGAAAAAATCCTATAATCGTTTGGAACCACAGTTAGATCCAGAAGCCGTTTTCGCACAAATCGAGGCAGAAAATGCAACACAACAACCATTAGAAACAGTAACAACACAAAAGCCCCCTTCAAGATGGCGAAAGCCAGCAGTCTGGATCGCAAGCATGGCAAGTGTACTTTTAGTGAGTATGCTCGTTTCATCTTATATGATTAACCAACCAGAACTTGTAAATAGTAAAAAGGATATTTCTCAGGAAGAAAAAAAGGAAGTTGGAATTAAAGAATGGGTTGAAAAGATAACTAAAAAATACAATAGTAAAAAAGAACAAATAAGAAGAGAGTTAAAAGTTACTATTGATGAATTGAATGCATTTGAATTTATTAAAGAAGCTGACTACGTGCTAGACTTCTATACAAGGAGGAATTCTCATGAACAAGAAGAGGATGTACAGTTTTTAAAAATTAATGAGGAAATTATACTTAATAAATTAATAACACCAAGAAGAGCCTTGGAAACGATTGATGAATCTAATTTAACGTTCGATGAATCTTTTGAGGTATATCGCTTATATGAAGATACTGTATTGGAATTAGAAAATTTTTACAACGATCTTCTTGAACCATATGAACCTCTTCTAAAGAAGTCGAAAGATACCAATAAATATCCGTCAAATTTACGGGCAATTATTAAGGCCGCAAATAATCAATTCATGGAATTGAAAGAAAATGAAGAAGGGACGTTTTATTTTAAAGCCACACCGATTTACGGTGAATTTTCGCCACCCAATATCCATAAATTGCATCCTGATATTTTTGGTTATTTTGAGTATTTAGAAAAGGGACAGTTATTATTAGCAGATGATTTAACGTATACACGAGAAGAAACCGCTAAATCTTTAAAATTAATGGAGCGTACATTACTAGCAGATGTAAACGCAGGTTCACCTAGTTACAAGGTTTTAAGACAAAGTTTTGAAAATACATGGTTAGTGTTGTTGAAAGGAACTGCAAGCTATCCTGCTCTTACAAAAGATGGAGAACCTCATGAAGATTATATGGATTTCTTGCAAAAAGTAGCTAATGGAACGTACGGGGAAGTAATGAAGAAAACTGCTTCAACAATTTTGCATGAACTACAACAGAACAATCGCTCAAATACTTTAACTCAGTTATCAACTTATGATATTTGGACAATCATATTGCAAACTCGAGAAGAAACAGCAGGATTTATTAATGATAGTGATTTTACGATTGTAAGTATTGATGAATCACAAATAAAGAGTATATATGAGCAATATAAAAAAAGCGATGCTGAAACATTTATCGATCAATTACGCCCATTAAATATGGTTTCCCTTTATTTATATGCAATAACTATTGGAGACGAATCTTTACAAAAAGCTATATTAATGCCAGGAACGAACATTAATTCAAGTTTGTTAGATAATGTTAAAAGTTTAAATATCTTTAGCCAATTAGGTGAATATGATGGTAGCTATCCAACGGTTGCTGTTCGTGTTTCTGAAGAGTATCAGGATATGTATGGTAGACAATTTCTTATTAAATTATCAATAAACAAAGAAGGTAATTATCGCATCACAGGAATCACGGATTGATGGTATGAATTTTTGCCCCACTAATACACCTATGTTATAATTTGTGGTGATATATACGTAGCAAACAAAAAGAAAGTGGGCAAAGGTTATGGGACAAAAATATGAATTAGGGGACGTGTTGACCGGTAAAGTTACAGGAATACAACCGTATGGTGCATTTGTTGCGCTTGATGAAGATACACAAGGCCTTGTACATATTTCCGAAATTACGTACGGCTTTGTAAAGGACGTTAGTGAATTTTTGTCAGTTGGGCAAGAGGTTGAAGTAAAGATACTTGAAATCGATGAAGATGCCGAAAAAATTAGTTTATCGATCCGTGCTTTGCAGGAGCGCCCAGCTACATTGCGTAAAAAAGATGTACTACCACGTAAATCATTGCAGGACCGTGTAGATGAATCGGATGCGAATGGTTTTAATTCCCTAAAAGATAAATTACAGGACTGGATCGAACAGTCAGGTCAATAAAGTGAAACTTTAACTTCTTCAGCAAACTATCCGCTGAAAGTGGTTAAAGCTTCCGGACCCCAATTATGCCGAGGCATAGTTGATTTAGTGGGGGCTTTATCCCCCACTGATTATAGTCTTCACCAAACGCGCATTTACTGGCAGTTATGTTTGCATTTGACGCTTTCGATACAGGCAAATAATTGCTGCATGTTATTGTGCGAGATAAAAAACGAGGATGCTTTCAAATTTGAAGGTATCCTCGTTTTTTTGTATTCAAATATAACTATTGATTTTTTATTTTTCGAATTCGATATTGTAGGTTTTGACGACTCATGCCAAGTGCACTAGCTGCCTTTGTAATGTTGCCTTCATATAAATTTAAGACGTTTTGCACATAATATGATTCAGCTTCACGCAAATAAGCATCGAGTGGCATAACATCATTCTGTTGTTGGAACATAAAGAATTCCGGCTCGTGATTAGTTGTGTCCTGCTGTTGTACTTTGAAACGGAAATGCATGGGTAATAAATCTGAGGTAACTGTTGATTCAGTGGTCATAAACGACACAATTTCATCTAGTAATAGCTCAAGCTCCTTTAAATTTCCTGGCCAATCATATTGCAAAAATAAATCCTGGACATCAGGTGCTAGATCACGGACATTTGAAGCGAAGCGTTCCCGATGGCGGTTAAAGTAATCATCTACGAATGGAAGAATATCTTCTTTTCGATCTGTTAGATTTGGGATGGTAATCGCCATTGTAGCAAAGAAATAATACAGTGATTTTGAAAGTTTTTTCTCCTCAATCAATGTAATAGGGTCGCTTCCGACACTTCCGATTAGCATGTATTTAGACTGTGGAAGTGATTGTAATACCTCTAACAGTTTCTCTTGAATGTCTAAACTTAAAAAGTCAATGCGTTCGAAGAAAAAAGTATATGCCTTGTCATCTTGTAAGAGCTCCTGCAATTTATCTAAAACAGATGGAACAGAGCGACGACTTACTAATGTTACAAATGCTTCAGGATCAGGCGATGCTGCATGGTGAATCCCCTCTGCGACTAAATCCTTTCCTGTACCCGATTCTCCAATTAATAAGACCGGTAACTTCACAGCTGCTGCTTTTTTTGCGTTTGCGATAATTTGTTTCATCGATTCGGAAACTGCTGTAATCATATCGAATGTTAAAGGTTCATCATATCGGCGAAGAGGCTGATAAACTAGCTTTTCGAGTGATGTAATGTCACGAGCAAATTCAATTGCTCCAATTAGTTTATTTTCAACATAAAGTGGAAAAGTATCATTAATGGTTGTAATTTCATGACCATTTTTATTCCAATAAGTTTGTTTCACATTAATTTCCTTTTTACCTGTTTGTAATACACGCATTAAAGTACTTTCATGCTGGCGGAAGGAAAACATTTCAATAACAGAACGATCTGCTAATTCATCAAAATGGAAACCTTCAATTTCTTTCATCTTTGTATTATAAATAATTGTTTTGCCAGAAAGGTCTACAGCATGAATACCAACAGAAACATTTGTTGCAATAAACTTATAAAAAGGAAGTAGCGGTTCAGAATTTTTCATAAAATGTGCACCTCAAAAATTTTTTACTTGAAATATGCAACAAAATTTTGCATTATAATAAGTGTAAGAATATTCTAAACGCAAAGATATTTTGCGTCAATGTTTTTTGCGCACTTAAAACACATCTCACGAGGGAGGATAAAGTATGATTTCATACAAACACGAACCATTCACAGATTTTACTCAAGAGGCAAATTACAACGCATATTTAGAAGCATTAAATAAAGTAGAGAGTTATTTAGGTCATGACTATCCACTAATTATCGGTGGAGAACGTATTACGACAGAAGATAAAATCGTTTCATATAATCCAGCAAAGAAAACAGAAGTAATTGGTCGCGTATCAAAAGCAAACAAAGAACTAGCTGAAAAAGCAATGCAGGCAGCAGATGAAACTTTCAAAACTTGGAAAAAAGTAGATCCGGCTATTCGTGCAGACGTATTATTCAAAGCAGCGGCAATTATTCGTCGTCGTAAACATGAATTTTCAGCACTTTTAACAAAAGAGGCAGGTAAACCATGGGCTGAGGCTGATGCAGATACTGCAGAAGCAATTGACTTCTTAGAATACTATGGTCGTCAAATGCTCCGTATTAAAGAAGGGCAACCTGTAGAAAGTCGTCCAGGGGAATACAACCGTTATGACTATATTCCATTAGGTATTGGTATTGTTATTTCACCATGGAACTTCCCATTCGCAATTATGGCGGGGACAACGGCGGCAGCTTTAGTAACAGGTAACACTGTATTATTAAAACCGGCTTCAACAACACCTGTAGTTGCTTTTAAATTTATCGAAGTGTTAGAGCAAGCAGGTCTTCCAGCAGGTGCTGTGAACTTTGTACCAGGTTCTGGTGCAGAAGTAGGTGACTATTTAGTTGATCATCCAAAAACACGCTTCATTAGCTTCACAGGATCTCGTGATGTAGGCTTACGCATTAATCAACGTGCGTCTGTATTAAATGACGGTCAAATTTGGATTAAACGTGTTATCGCTGAAATGGGCGGTAAAGATACAATCGTTGTTGATAAAGAAGCGGATCTAGAGCTTGCAGCACAATCTATCGTAAAATCAGCATTTGGCTTCTCAGGTCAAAAATGTTCAGCATGTTCTCGTGCTGTTATCGTTGAAGATGTGTATGACCAAGTTGTTGACCGTGTAGTGGAATTAACAAACGCGTTAACAGTGGGTGACCCATCAGACTTCAACAACTTCATGGCAACAGTTATTGACCAAGCAGCATTCAATAAAGTGACAGAGTACATTGAAATTGGTAAAGGAGAAGGTCGCTTAGTTGCAGGAGGTACAGCTGATGATTCAGTTGGTTACTTCATTCAACCAACAGTATTTGCAGACGTAGATCCTTCTGCACGAATTATGAAAGAAGAAATCTTTGGACCAGTTGTAGCTATTACAAAAGCTAAAGATTTTGATCAAGCAATTGATATTGCAAATGATACTGAATACGGCTTAACTGGTGCGGTTATTACAAATAATCGTATGAACTTAGAAAAAGCACGTGAAGATTTCCATGTAGGTAACTTATACTTCAACCGTGGCTGTACTGGTGCAATCGTTGGTTACCAACCATTCGGCGGCTTCAATATGTCAGGTACTGACTCAAAAGCAGGTGGCCCTGACTATCTACAACTTCACATGCAAGCAAAAACAACTTCTGAAATGCTATAACTTCTTTTGGCTGACTGAAGAAGTTGCCTCCGAACGCAATTATGCTGGGGCATAAATTATAAGAGAATCTGCGAGACTCCTCCTGGTAAAGTGAGTCCGGCAAGAACCGCAGGCGCTAATGTCGAGGCGGCTTACCTAGGAGTAGTGGGCAGATTCTTGCTTTTTATATTCAGAAAATGCTGAAATTGTTCTATTGAACTTATTTATAGAAAAACAGAGTCTTCCAGAGTTTTTCATCATGAACGTAAGGAGAGAATACTTTATGACAAAAACAAATCAAGTGATTGAACAAACGCAAAATTTTGGTGCTGCAAACTATCATCCGCTACCTATCGTTATTTCAGAGGCTGAGGGTGCTTGGGTAAAAGATCCAGAAGGTAACAAATATTTAGATATGCTTTCAGCTTACTCTGCTGTGAATCAGGGGCATCGTCATCCAAAAATTATCGCCGCGTTAAAAGAACAAGCTGATAAAGTAACACTAACTTCTCGTGCATTTTATAGCGAAAACCTTGGTGAATGGTATGAGCTTGTTGGAAAATTAACGAATAAACAAATGGTATTACCGATGAATACAGGTGCTGAAGCGGTAGAGACAGCATTTAAAGCGGCTCGTCGTTGGGCTTATGATGTAAAAGGTGTAGAAGATGGGAAAGCTGAAATCATTGCATGTAATGGTAACTTCCACGGTCGTACAATGCTTGCTGTATCTTTATCATCTGACGAAGAATATCGTCGTGGCTTCGGTCCAATGTTACCGAATGTTAAGTTAGTAGATTACGGTAACCTAGATGCATTAAAAGCTGCAATTACTCCAAATACAGCAGCGTTTTTAATTGAACCTATTCAAGGTGAGGCTGGTATCGTTATTCCATCAGAAGGTTTCTTAAAGGCTGCACGCGAGCTATGCCGTGAAAACAATGTTTTATTCATTGCAGATGAAATCCAAGCTGGTTTAGCGCGTACGGGTAAAATGTTTGCATGTGATTGGGAAGAAGTAGAGCCTGATATGTACATTTTAGGGAAAGCTTTAGGCGGCGGTGTATTCCCGATTTCATGTGTAGCTGCAAATCGTGAAATTTTAGGTGTATTCAACCCAGGATCACATGGTTCAACTTTCGGTGGTAATCCTTTAGCATGTGCTGTATCAATTGCATCAATTAAAGTATTACTAGATGAAAAATTAGCAGAGCGTTCACACGAACTTGGTGAATACTTTAAAGGTAAATTAAAAGAAATTAATAACCCAGTCATTAAAGAAGTTCGTGGTCGTGGTTTATTTATCGGAATGGAATTAACAGAGGCTGCACGTCCATACTGTGAAAAGCTTAAAGAATTAGGCTTATTATGTAAAGAAACACATGATACAGTCATTCGATTCGCGCCACCACTTGTTATTTCACAAGAGGATTTAGACTGGTCAATCGAACAAATTGAAAAAGTATTTAATCTTTAACAAAATGTTCACATTTTAATTCGGAAGTATGTTACAATGATGCCGATATACTATCATTATAAAAAACAAAGAGGCGATTTAATATGTCTGAAAACTTAAATCTGTTCACATCTACTCAAGAAGTCATTCAAGAGGCTCTAAATAGACTTGGTTATGACGAAGCTATGTATGAATTATTAAAAGAGCCGCTTCGCATGTTACAAGTTCGTATTCCAGTGAAAATGGATGATGGTACAACAAAAGTATTTACTGGTTACCGTGCACAACATAATGATGCTGTAGGGCCAACTAAAGGTGGAGTACGTTTCCATCCGGCAGTATCTGAGGAAGAAGTTAAAGCGCTTTCAATGTGGATGACATTGAAATGTGGTATCGTAGATCTACCTTATGGCGGTGGTAAAGGTGGTGTCATCTGTGACCCTCGTCAAATGTCTATGGATGAAATCGAGCGATTGAGCCGTGGATATGTACGTGCAGTTAGTCAAATCGTAGGACCAACAAAAGATATTCCTGCTCCAGACGTATTTACGAATGCACAAATTATGGCATGGATGATGGATGAATACAGCCGTATGGATGAATTCAACTCACCAGGTTTCATCACAGGTAAGCCACTAGTGCTTGGTGGTTCTCAAGGTCGTGACCGTGCAACTGCACAAGGTGTAACAATTGTTATCCAAGAAGCAGCGAAAAAACGTGGCATTGATATTAAAGGTGCACGTGTTGTCATTCAAGGCTTCGGTAACGCGGGTAGCTTCCTTGCGAAATTCATGCATGATTTAGGCGCGAAAGTAATCGGTATTTCAGATGCTTATGGTGCACTTCATGATCCTGAAGGTTTAGATATCGACTATTTATTAGATCGTCGTGATAGCTTCGGTACTGTAACAACATTATTTGAAAATACAATTTCAAATAAAGAATTATTAGAGCTTGATTGTGATATTCTAGTGCCAGCTGCTATCGAAAACCAAATTACTGCTGACAATGCACACAATGTTAAAGCAAACATTGTCGTAGAGGCAGCAAACGGTCCAACAACTGCTGAAGCAACTAGAATTTTAACTGATCGTGGCATTTTACTTGTACCAGACGTATTAGCATCTGCTGGTGGTGTAACAGTTTCTTACTTTGAATGGGTACAAAATAACCAAGGTTATTACTGGACAGAAGAAGAAGTTGAAGAACGTCTTTACAAAAAAATGGTTGATGCATTTGAAAACGTTTATACAACAGCGACAACACGTAACATTAATATGCGCTTAGCAGCTTATATGGTAGGTGTTCGCCGCACTGCAGAAGCTTCACGCTTCCGTGGATGGGTTTAATAAATATATAAGAAAAACGGGTCATTCCTAGTCGGATGACTCGTTTTTTATGTATGCACGCAAAAAAGTGTGAAGAGTTAAGAGTGAATGCAATGACAGTGGAGTCAAGATTGGTTTTAAATCTTTGCTTTCATCAATAGAAATATGCGAAAATCCAAGTAGAAAGGGGCGAATTGAATGGATTCATTTACATATTATAACCCAGTGAAGTTACACTTTGGTGAAAATGCACTGGAAAAGCTTGCGAATGAGTTAGCGCAACATGGTGAAAAGGTATTAGTTGTCTATGGTGGAGGCAGTGTTAAGAAAAATGGTGTATACAATGCTGTTATCGAAAAGTTACAAGAAGCAAATAAAACAATATTTGAACTTAGCGGTGTTGAGCCAAATCCACGTGTGGAAACAGCAAGACTTGGTATTAATCTTTGTAAAAAAGAAGAAATTGATCTAGTCCTAGCTGTTGGTGGCGGTTCTGTAATTGATTGTTCTAAGTTAATTGTTGCAGGTGCAAAATATGATGGCGATGCTTGGGATATTGTAAAACGTAAAGTAATTGTGAAGGACGCTTTACCGCTCGGGGCGGTATTAACGCTAGCCGCAACAGGTTCCGAAATGAACTCAGGTTCTGTCATTACAAACGCTGCGACAGAAGAAAAACTAAGTTGGGGTAGCCCTGCAGTATTCCCAAAATTTTCAATTTTAAATCCAGTGTATACAGTGACTGTACCAAAAAATCATACGGTTTACGGTATCGTTGATATGATGTCGCATGTACTTGAACAATATTTCCATAATACGACGAATACACCGCTTACAGATGAAATGTGTGAAGGAGTTTTACGAACGGTCATTACAACAGCACCTAAACTGTTAGAAGATTTAGGAAATATCCAGTTGCGTGAAACAATTTTATTAGCAGGAACAATTGCGTTAAATGGATCCTTATCGATTGGCTCTCGTGGAGATTGGGCATCACATAATATTGAGCACGCTGTTTCTGCAGTTTACGATATTCCGCACGCAGGTGGTCTAGCAATATTACAACCACATTGGATGCGTTTAAGTGTACCCGTAAATCCAGAGCGTTTTGCACGTATCGCAATACGCGTTTTCGGTGTCGACGCAACAGGGAAGTCTCTAGAAGAGGTTGCATACGAAGGAATTGATCGTTTATCGGCATTTTGGACTTCTCTAGGAGCTCCAAGTAGTCTAGCGGATTATGAAATTGACGATTCCAAATTCCCGCGAATAGTAGAACATGCTATGCAAAATGGCCCCTTTGGAAACTTTAACAAATTACAGGAAGAAGATGTGCGTACTATTTTGCAAAACTCACTTTAACTCCTTTCTATTTCTGGACGTTAGTTATGAGACATAATTGATTAGTAAAGATGAATATGAGGCTGGGACCTAACTAAATGCTCCTTCATAAAGCCGAATAATCTCTAAATTAATAAAACACGATAACTAGACAAACCGAACTATTCCGAAACACTTCATGAGAGTTTCATTGGATAGTTCGGTATTTTAGTTGGCTGAAACACATTTGTTCCAGCCCTGTTTACTAGGATGGAGAGGGAGCAAATGTTGAAACAAATGCTTGAAGAGCGCGATGGCACAAAGGGTTGCATAGAGACGTCATTTCAGCAGCATGTTTATAAAATGCAAAATTGTGTAGAAGTTTTGGGAATTGAAACGCAATCACTACAAGTTGAGAATGACCAAATTGTCACGGGATTATCGTTGAGCAAAGTATATTTTTAAAAAGCTTACAAAGTGGCCAAACGAATATTACCTTTACAGATGGTGTAAATAAAGCAAATGTACAAGTTTTTGTATGTCCTTCTGGGGAAATTGTAGTAGAAGCAAAACCTTATTTAGGGAATACTGAAATAGTGCCGGTTTATTATCGAAGTATACAGCTATTGCAATTGATTTAAAAGATGCTTTAAAACATTATTTGGTGACTCATCAAATGATGAATAATGATGATTCGATTGCAGAGGTACATTACCAATCTATGCACCCTAATGTATTGAAAAACTCTTATGCTGGTAATTTCATATTAGGTTGCTATGCAGATGGAAGAGAGAATACAAATGCAGAAGAATATGCATTAGCTAATCGATTGGCAACATTAAAATTCTCAAAAATCGTTATTCAACAGCAAGGTATAAAAAAGATTATCACTTTAAAAAAGTTATTAACTTTTATGATAACAGTTCATGTTTTAAATAATGAAGAGATTTTAGATTGCTTAATGGAAGGTACAGAAGAAGTTAAACGAGAACAAAATCATCTAGTGCTGGTATAAAAAAATAGCCAACTGCCTGAAAATGGCAATTGGCTATTTATCTCATTTAAAATGTTTTGATAATAAGTTATTGTTTAAATGTTGAGTTTTCCGGTCTTTCGCCAATATGCACCCAATCTTGTTTTCCGTCATCCTCATCAAATAAAATGGCCACTTTCGATACACCCTTCTGACTTAATATGACCTCTGTTAAATGGTCGCGTACATCATCTAGAAAAGCGAGTGATAGGTTAGGGTCAGCTTCAGCAACTAATTCCACATGTAAAAACTCACCTTCTTTAATGACTTCTAGGCGAACAATATCTTTAATGTTTGGGTCATCCATTACAAGATGAGCAATATGATTTAGCATTTCTTCGTCTGTTTCCCCAATAACTCCACGTGCATTATCGAGAAACACTTTTGCTACAACATAGAACATCATAAAGCCAATAATCATTGAAACGAGTCCTTCTATATTTGCCCAGCCTGTAAAGTGCGCAATTAAGATAGCACCGAAGGCCAACACGTTACCACCTGTAGCTACTAAGTCCTCCATAAATACTAATTTTGTTGCTGGTTTTGCGCGATTTAAATAAGGGAAAGCTTTAGGGATAGCTGTTATTATTCCCGCTTTTTCCTGTCCAGCGTCATGTAGTATTTCAACGGCAGCTTTTGCAAGAACTGACCCTTCTAAAACAATACCGATCAATAATACGCCAAGTGCAATGAGCATTCCTTTAGATTCTCCAGCAGGGTGTATAAAATGATGCCAGCCTTCTTTAACGGTTTCATAAGAAAGGATAGCCACAATTATAACTGCAAAAAGACAAACTAAATTTACAATTCGGCCAAAGCCTCCCGGAAATTGTTTTGTCGGTGCTTTTTTCGACAGCGCTGAGCCGATATAAACGAATAATTGGTTTGCTGCATCTCCTAGTGAGTGCATCATTTCTGCAAACATGGCAACATTACCTGTAAAGAAGAAGGCAACACCTTTAATAATTCCTAAAAAAGCATTGACTACTGCTGCCAACAGAGAGGGCTTATTCCCGTTTTTTAATAGTTTTATTATTTCTACCACGAAAGAATCCTCCAACTAGTTTAAAATTTCCATTTCGATTTTTTCTATATAGGGTAGTGCTCGTAATGAACGATAAAATGACAGTAAGTTATCAGAGACTATTAATGATAAGCGTAAATCTAATTCGTGAAAAACATTATTATCATTTGGAACATCTTGAATGCGTATGTTTTCAATAATAATATTGTTTTCCTTTAAGAATTGTAAAAAGGATTCACTATTGTCATCATTGTTAATCTGAACTTTCAATGATATTTCTCGCATACGAATTCTTTTTGGTCCTATTTTCATTAGAAACGGCGATAAAACCTCAATTCCGAAGACAATGATAATAACCGCTAATGTAGCATCTATATAAAAGCCTGCGCCAACAGCAATTCCTATCCCAGCAGCTCCCCAGATCATTGCTGCAGTTGTTAAACCTGAGATACTATCATTCCCTCGTCTTAGAATAACACCTGCTCCAAGAAATCCAATCCCACTAACAATTTGGGCAGCCAAGCGTAAAGGGTCCATTGTAATGTTGATTTCTGACCTTGGGGGTGTTGAATAGGCGGTTTCAATCGAAATGACAGTTAATAAACAGCTAAATGTAGCGATAACTAAGCTTGTTTTTAATCCTACAGGCTTCTTTTTTAATTCCCTTTCGATACCGATTACTAAACTTAATGTGGCTGCAATTACTAATTTTATGCCAACTTCATATGTAATCATATTTTCCAAGGTTTCCATACGCAACCCTCCACAGATATTTCGTATTGCTAAGAGATATGCAAGGTGTCATTATTATATGTACATTACTTTTTTGTATTGTACATCACGATCGTAATGAAGTATAAGTATTTTTAATTTCTTTCACCACATATTTTTGGGAGCGAAAGCGAAGCGGCAGCAACAAATGTTTTCTGTGCGAAAGCGAAGCGGCAGCAACAAATGTTTTCTGTGCGAAAGCGAAGCGACAGCAACAAATGTCTCAACCTTTATAGGTAGTGAAAGTAATACGAGTATAAGTTAAGGTTTCCGGCGGATGACACGGAATTGGAAAGGGGTCCTTTATAGGGACATAAAGCCGAATCCAGACGTAATGATGCCGAGACGAAATTTATTGGAGGTTGGATTTAATGGAGAAAGCCAAAATTCATCCATACATTCCTATTTTTATTGGCGTAATTTCTGTATCCCTGTCAGCCATATTTGTGAAATTAGCAAATGCAGAAGCGGGAGTTATTGCGTTTTACCGTATGTTCTTTTCGGTGGTAATAATGGCTCCTCTGTTTTTTTGGAAGTACACAAACGAGGTAAAGAAATTAAGAATACGTGATTGGCTATTTTCTTCTGTTGCTGGCATATTTTTAGCCTTTCATTTTATTTTATGGTTTGAATCACTCAATTACACCTCTGTAGCAAGTTCTACAGTTTTGGTTACACTACAGCCATTGTTTGCATTTGTAGGTACATATTTTTTCTTTAAAGAGAACATTACTTTGAAAACCATTTTTGCAGGAGTTATTGCTATTGTCGGTAGTATTTTAATTAGTTGGGGAGATTTTAAACTTAGTGGTACTGCATTTTATGGAGACATGCTTGCTCTTGTCGCGTGCGCACTTGTTACAGCTTACTTTTTATTTGGACAAGATGTACGGAAAAGGTTATCCCTTGTGACATATACGATGATTGTTTATGCTGTTAGTACAATTACATTGTTTATCTATGTTCTTATTAAGGGGGAATCGTTCGGCCCTTATTCAACTATGGACTGGATATGGTTTATTTTATTAGCGATAGTTCCTAATTTATTTGGTCATACTCTATTTAATTGGTCAATTAAATACGTTAGTACAAATGTAGTCTCCATTGCGATTTTATTTGAACCAATTGGCGCGGCCATTTTAGCTCTTCTAATTTTTAAAGAATATTTAATAGCCACACAAATTATTGGTGGATTCATTGTTATAGTAGGAATTCTCTTATTTGTAGTTGATGAGAAAAAGATTTTTAAACTTTTTTTAAAAAAAGCTTGATTTTTAAATTGCTATATTATATATTATTACTTGTCCTTAACAAGAAGGACGACTTGAAAAAAAGATTTGAAAAAAAGAATTTAAAAAAGTTGTTGACTTCTTGTTGAATACAAGTTATGATAATAAAGTCGCTGAAAACAGCGGTGAAGAAATGAACCTTGAAAACTGAACAAGCAAAACGTAATCAATAAAGTTTTTACTAGCTAACCTTGAGTTAGTGAACGAAACAAAATTTTGGACATCAAACA
>NZ_JAQZSD010000250.1:0-201 GCF_028674935.1 Lysinibacillus sp. CNPSo 3705
TTTAAGCAATTAGCCGCAAATCGCTACAAAATAGAAGCGAAGAATAGTGAATTAAAAAACGGACACGGGTACGATACGGCATCGACTGCGGGTCTATTTAGGATGGAAATTCAAGGTGCTACAACGATATTCGCTGTCAATTTGAAACGGATATTAAAGCTATTAAACGAAAATAAATAAGGAATAGAGACAGAAATAAGG
>NZ_JAQZSD010000027.1:0-56408 GCF_028674935.1 Lysinibacillus sp. CNPSo 3705
GCGTGAGTGCAACGTAGCGACAGCAGCACGATGTTGGTCACGAAGGCGTTATCACAGGATGTGATGCTTTTAGCCTTCGTTCCTCTATTGCTGATCCCCAAGGAGTCGCCCAGTCTCCACTCCAATCAACCTATCCACATGACATACTTTTTAATAAAATGTCATTCCGAACTTTCAGTGATGAACCATAAAAGTACTTCTATTATAGCGCAATTTTATTTTTGTAGAGAGGGCTTTTGGAATTGGTTTGTGTGTTCTCCAAGTATCGGTGGTGCTAATTTATATTGAATATCTAAATCAGAGAACTTTAACGGGCTTTTGATGAATCTAATTGTCCCATATTGTTCGTGCTCTATTTCACCAATCATGTCTCGTGCCATAAATTGCGGTTGTGCCAGTGCCTCAGCAATTGTGTTCACACGTCCACCTGGAATTTTGTATTGTTGTAATAAGGTAATCCATTCATCCCGTGTTTTTGTCATAGTAATGTCAGTAATCATCTGAACAAGCTCCGCTTCATGTTGCTTGCGCATCGTATTCGTTAAAAAGCGCGGATCATTAGCCCATTCCTCACGTTGTAACAGCGTGCAAAACTTTTTAAATTGTCCATCTGTGCCAACGCAAATCATTAAGGGGCCGTCAGCACAGTTAAATACCTGATAGGGCGCAACATTATTATGTCGATTACCGAGACGTTCTGAAATAAAACCTGTATTTAAATAAGCACTCGCTACATTCGCTAAGCTACTCATCTGAACGTCTAATAAAGCTAAGTCAATAAATTGCCCTCTATTTGTTTGGTCGCGCATTCGTAAAGCGGCTAAAATACTAATGACGACATAGTTAGAGGTTAAAATATCTGCAATAGGAACACCAACTTTTGTCGCTTCTCCATCAGGTGAGCCTGTGACATGCATTAAACCACTCATCGCTTGAATTACTGGATCGAAGCCTGGTTCGTGTGCGAGAGGACCCGTTTGACCGAATCCTGTAACTGCACAATAGATGATTCTAGGATTCACTTTGCTTAATTCCTCATAGCTGAGCCCCATTCGCTCCATGTCACCCGTTTTAAAATTTTCGAGGACGACATCAGCATCTTTGACAAGCTCTTTAAATTTTTCTCTGTCCTCCATCGTCTTTAAATCTAATGTGATCGATTTTTTATTGCGATTGGCACATAAATAATACGTACTTTGACCATTCACAAATGGCCCCCAATCACGCATGCTATCAGAACCATTGGGATGTTCTATACGAATTACTTCTGCCCCTAAATCTGCCAACATCATAGAGCCAGCAGGGGCAGCATAAATTCGAGATAAATCTAATACTCGAATATTTTCAAGAGGTTGCATTGTTCGTCCTCCTAAACACGTCATTTATAAATAGGCTTACGTTTTTCTACAACTGCGTTCACACCCTCTTTAAAATCATCTAGCTCTGTAACAATAGCCATTTGTGATGAAATGTAATCAAGGGCACTACGTAAATCCATTCGTTGACTTTGATATACAGCACGCTTTATAAATTGCAATGTCGTAGTTGGACGATTAACTAATTCCTTTGCATAATTCAATGTGTATTCGTCAAGCTCATGGTCTTCTACAACAAATGTCACCACACCTTTGTCTTTTGCTTCATCAGCAGTTAATACACGAGCTGTCCAGAACATATCCAAGGCTTGATCGATGCCGATTAATTTTGGTAAGTAATAAGCACCACCGTCGCCTGGCACGATCGCAACATTAATGTAGCTTTCGGAAATCTTCGTAGATTTTGCGGCAATCCGTATATCGCACATTAAGGCCATATCAAGTCCTGCCCCCATTGCAAATCCATGTACCTGTGCAATAACGGGCTTATCAATTTCGTCAAGAAGAAGGGGAATACGCTGAATCTTTTTCCACAGCGAATTTTTTCGTGCTAATCCTGTAGAAGAAATATCGTCCTCGCTTTGGAAAAATCCTTCCCCAGCTTGCATCGCCTTAATATCCCCACCAGCGCAGAATGATTTTCCATTACCCTTGACGATGACAACACGAATATCCGTCGAATCACGAACGGTTTCAAGGGCTTCAATCCATTTAGCGATCATCTCTTCACTGAAAGCATTGTACGCCTCAGGTCTATTTAATGTAATCGTAGCAACATGGTCTTGCACTTCAAAAAGTAAATCAGTCATTGATAACACTCCTTATCATGTCATTGGTGGTTTGTCACAAATTAATGTTGGTCATTGGCCTTAACCTTCTACTTTGAGCAGTGGGGAGCTTGCGCTACTTGAAGTTAAATATCCCCATAGACTATCTCCGCTATTTAGTAGCTGTGTTGCTACTAAATTAGTCCAATAAGAGGTGCTAGCCCCTTCATCGCGCCATGACCAAAGTCTGCGTGTAAATTGATGCAAACTATGCTCGTGTGTCGTACCAATTGCAGCGTGTACTTGATGCGCAATTGTTGTCACTGCTTGGATAATTTCTTCGAAACGAATGCAGGCGTAAGCAACCTCACTACTTTGATTGTTCTTCAGAAGTGCTTCCGTTACATTATTAAATGCAGCTAGAGCAATCGCTGTTTCACCTGCTAAATGTACAATATGCTGCTGAACGAGCTGGAAGCGATGAATCGGTCGACCGAATTGCTCACGTTCTTTCGTATATTGAACAGTTAAATCATTTATTTTATCGACGGCACCAGTCATCAGTGCTAATTGAAAAGCAGTATTGAGTGTTGTTATAGCGTGTATTTTATCAGGAGATAACACAGCAGATACTTGTGAAACTTTAGCATGATGGAATTTCACGGTATCACGTGGTTCACCTGCTAAATTTGATCCTAGTTTAATTTCAGCTTGGCTTAAATCGATTTCTACAAGATGAGTACCTTCCGTGCTATAGGCAAGTGTCACTAGACGTTTTGTATGACGTGCCCAAGGAATTTGGATCGCCTCTCCCGTTAATTTGCCATTCTCTAACGTAAAGGCTTGGTTAGGGTAGAGCATATACGTCGCCAGGTCTTCAATTACTTGTAAACTAGTAAACTCTAATAAATAATTTGCAAAAGTTGTTTCTGCAAATGGGATCGGTGCCGCGTATTTTCCAGTTAAACGAACAATATTCAATAAATCCTCTATGTCGCCACCTGCACCGCCATTTTCTTCTGTAATGGCTACTGCTGTCATACCGTTTTCTTTAAACAAATCCCATAGTTCTGGTGCCCAATGACCTTGTTCCACCGTATCGACTAACTCTTTATCGACTTTTTCTTTTAACATGCGCTCTACAACATTAAGAATCATATCTTTCATCTCACTCATTGTGCTACAACCCCTTTCGCCACAACTCCATACAGCACCTCTGAAGTTCCTCCTCGGATAGTGAAACCTGGTGCATGTAAAATGGATTCAGCCATAAAGCGATCAATTTTACGATGTGCGTCAAGAGTAGGATAAGTCTGTACGATTAAGCGTGTAATTTCAGGAATACTTTGCTCAAATTTCGTACCGAGTGCTTTCACAAGTGCTGCAGGAATAGATACGTCTTCACCATTACCAGATTCTAAAAGCTGGGCTACGCCAATTGACAAATTACGGAGGCCCCAAAGACGAGCTATTATTTTAGACGCTTGCTGTAACCCTTCTAAATTTTTTTGGCGTTTTAACTCTTGAATAAGTTCATCGATTAATGGGAAAGTGCTTAAAATTCGCTCTGGACCACTGCGCTCAAAGGCAAGCTCTGCTAATCCTTGAGCCCAGCCGTTACCGATTTCCCCTACAACCATATTGTCAGGTACAAAAACATTGTCAAAGAATACTTCGTTGTAATGATGTTCTCCGGTTAAAAATTTAATTGGAACAACCGTTACACCTTCCGCATGTAAATCAACAATCAATTGACTGAGCCCTGCATGTTTGCTTTTTCCATCAAAAGGACTAGTCCGTACTAAAGTCACCATATAGTGGCAAAGGTGTGCATTACTCGTCCATATTTTTTGACCGTTGACAATCCATCCACCCTCTACTTTTTCAGCACGTGTGCTAACCGAAGCGAGGTCGGATCCACTATTTGGTTCACTTAAACCTATGCCGAAGTAGCATTCGCCTTTCACAATTTTCGGTAAGAAATATTCTCGCTGCTCTTCTGTTCCATACCGTAAAAGAAGTGGGCCTGTTTGGCGATCAGCAAACCAATGTGCAGCAACTGGAGCACCAACAGCTAAAAATTCTTCCGTTAAAATGTATCGATCAATAGTACTCCTCTCTTGGCCACCATATTTTTTAGGCCAAGTTAAGCCAATCCAACCTTTTTGACCAATTAATTTAGAGAATTCAGGATCATCTCCACTAAGCCAAGAGTCACATTTAGGCGTGAAAGTTCCTTTTGCTAATTCATCCTGTAGAAACGTTCGCACATCTAAGCGGAATTGCTCCTGCTCTTGTGTAAATTGCACAGTTGGTACATGAAACATTTGATCACTCCTTATTTCTTACCGTAATGTGGTAACTATTATTGTATATGTGTATTTTAAGGTGACTTATAACTGCAGTCAATTACTTTTTTGGAATTATTAGAAAATTTAATATGTAGAGTAAGGAGGCTCATAGTTTATCACCAAAACGTGGGGGTGATATTCGTTACACCTGAGCGCTTTGTAGCTGCCGCTTCGCTTTCGCACAGATAAAACATTTTGTAGCTGCCGCTTCGCTTTCGCACAGATAAAACATTTTGTAGCTGCCGCTTCGCTTTCGCACAGATAAAACATTTTGTAGCTGCCGCTTCGCTAGGTGCATCCGATAAGTTACTTCGGCAAAAAGGATGTTGGCTACGCTTTAATCCAGAAAAATGTTTGAAGAAAAAATGGAAAAAGAGAGAATAAACGTGTTACTATGTAGAAAATTACGTGATGGAGGTATGGGGTATGCAAATAGCTATCAAAACTTCCCAAAAAATAATGCAAGTGTTATCACCTCAGCTAGTACAGCATTTAGAAATACTGCAATATTCGACAAATGAATTAGAACAGTATATTTATAATAAGGCTTACGAAAATCCACTGTTAGTTGTCACTGATGCAACGGTGAAAATGCAATATGAGGAAATTATGCAATTAGCAAGTTATTCTGATAAGAGTTATTCTGCGCAATATTATGCACCGCAACATCATTTATTTAATCCCATTGAGATGAAGTTTGCAGCAAAAGAGAGCTATGAGCAGTTTTTATTGGAACAAGTACCTATGCATAAAAATCTATCTACTGTAGATTTAAAAATTTTAACGTTTTTAATTCAATCTTTAGATGAACGTCTATTTTTAGATGTTGATGTAGAAATCGTCGCAAATAAGTGTAATACAAATGTTTTGCATGTAGAGGCGCTATTGGACTTACTTCAAACTTTCGAGCCAATGGGAGTAGGGGCACGTAATTATAAGGAGTATTTACTCATTCAGATAGACAGTGATGCGCTAGCACCGAAATTAGCCTCTCGCTTGATCGAGGAGGATTTAGAGCTAGTGGCCGCACAAGCTATTAAACAATTAAGTAAAAAGTATAAGACGTCTCTTAATGACGTGAAGAAAACTGTTAACTATATAAAAAATTTAAAACCAGTGATGACAGGAGATAAATTTGAAGCGATTCCATATGTCATTCCAGAAATCGAAGTAGAAAAATTCGGAGAGGAATGGGTGATAAAATTAAATCGCGGATATTTACCAAGCGTCACTATCGATAAACATTATGTTGAAATGCTAAAGAATGATCCTAACTGTAAAACCTATTTTAAAAACACAATGAAAGATGCACTTTTATTATTACAAGGGATCGAACAACGTGATAAAACACTGTACGAATTAGCTAGATTGCTAGTGGAATTGCAAGAAGATTTTTTTCATAAAGGCATTGAGGCATTAAAGCCTATGCGGTTAAAAGATGTAGCTGACATTTTAAGTTTACATGTATCAACGATTAGTCGGGCAGTACGTGGAAAATATATAAAAACTGCCCATGGCGTATATGTTTTACAATCGTTATTTACAAAAGGAGTAATGAATATTTCTGGAAAGATGGATTCTATTATGTATATTAAAAAGCGGCTCAAGCAGTTGATTGAAACAGAGGATAAACGACAGCCATTAACGGATCAACAGCTTACAAATACTTTAAGTGCTGAAGGTATCCAAATATCCAGACGGACAGTAGCGAAGTACAGGGAAGAGATGAATATTATGAGTTCATTTAATCGTGTATATGGATAGATGATGTAAATGGACTATTAATGATGTACTTTTGCATCGAATTTGTAATATCGCATATGAGAACACATGGCGCAAAAAAATGCCTTATCACTCAAATTTAGGGATCGCTGAAAAAGAAGTTAAAACGTATATTATGTATGGATTGAATGGAGGGAAGGTTGGGCGACTCCTTGGGGATCGGCGTCACAGAAGACCCTGGAGCGAGCACATAGGAGAACAAAGGCTAAAACCATCACGTCCTGTGATAACGCCTTCGGACCAACATCTTGTTGGCCCAAACGACTCATCGGACGCCCCTAGGAACCTTTGCTTTGTGGGAAAGCGAAACGACAGCAAAAAGAGCCCAGCCGGAACGGAAATCAACTTCACGCTATGCTAAAATCGCTGAGTTAGAAAAAATTAGCAACAATAGCTGTACAGATTAAAAATTTTTCGGAATTTTTAATAATTTAATGGATTTGGCATCAAAATTGCTCATTAAACGATAGACATTGAAGTAGAGGAAAGGGGCTAGTAAATGTCTACATAACACAAAGGGGTGGTTTAATGGGGGCTTTGCAAAAATCATTGAAAACACGGCATATAACAATGATTTCGATTGGAGGGGTTATTGGTACAGGGCTCTTCGTAGGGACCGGAAAAAATATTTTAAGTACTGGTCCTGCGGCGGTGATTTCCTATGCGATTGCATGCATGCTTATAGTTCTGATCATGCAAATGGTTGGGGAAATGGCATCAGGAGAAATAGTATTAGGAAAGAAATCAGGTGGTTCGGCAGAGCTGGGCTCATTTGCTTCTTATGCAGGGAAGTATATTGGTCCATGGGCAGGGTTTACAGTAGGGTGGCTTTATTGGGCAAGCTGGGTATTTATTGTGGGGTTAGAAGCGGCACTCATAGGGGGAATGCTGCATAATTGGTTCCCGATGATACCAACATGGCTCGGAAGCGTAGGCATAACATTATTGATGACAATTGTTAATATTTATTCAGTAAAATCATTTGGTGAATTTGAATATTGGCTATCCTTCGTTAAAGTTACTGCAATTATTGTATTTTTAGTTGTTGGTATAGCTATGATTTTAGGAATTTGGCCAAATTATGAACCGAAGGGGTTAGGAATATTAACGGAATTCGGTGGATTTGCTCCGAATGGTATTATCCCGATTTTTACGGCCATTGTCTTTGTTATATTTTCAATTTGTGGTGCTGAGGTTGCAGCCATTGCGGCAGCAGAGTCTGAAAATCCAGCGAGAAATATTGTCCGCGCCATTCGCAACGTTGTCTTTCGTTTAGGGTTATTTTTTGTAGGCTCAGTAGCTATTATGGTTTTAATCATCCCTTGGAATAATTCGAAAATATTAGCAGCGCCTTATGCAAATATATTAACGATGGCAGGGCTTCCAATTGCTGCTCAACTTATTCAAATCGTCATTTTTATTTCACTAATCTCTGTGTTAAATTCAGCTCTTTATACAAGCTCACGTATGCTACTTGAAATGTCGCGTCAAGGGGATGCACCAAAAATATTCTCGCAAATTAAAAATCGTCGAGGTGTGCCTGTACCAGCTGTTATTGGTAGTACAGTAGTAGCCTATATTTGTGCAATGTTATACTTCATTTCACCAGAAGTTATTTTCTACTTTTTAGGTAATTGCGTTGGAGGATTAATGATTGCAGTTTATATTTTTATTGCGATTTCACAAATTCGTTTCCGACGTTATTACGATAAAGTTTCAGATGAGCCATTAGCGATTAGAATGTGGTTATTTCCATATTTATCGTATGTGACAATTGGTATTTTAACAGTCGTCTATTTATGCCAAGCGTTCATCGAATCTTTACGTTCACAATTCTATTTGAGTACATTTGTATTAATTGGCTCAGTGGTGTTGTTCATGATTATGCGAAAGCTGACGACAAGGCCAGCGGAGCAAATAGAGGAAAAGCTAGCCTCAGAGTAGAATACTATAAAATACAAAAAATTCGCGCTATTCCTGCGAGATATCAAGCCAAAGGAAACTTTTATACCTTTTAGGCTTCCAGATGCCTCGTAGAAAGAGCGAATTTTTTTGTATGAAAAGCCTTTAACGTTCAAGAGGGAGTGATCTAGATGTCGATAACTCAACTACATAAAGAGGAGCATTTTTTTATTGTAAAAAATGATGAGGTAATAATTAAAAGTGATATCCAAATAGAGCTTCTTGAAAAAATAATAAAAAAATATAGTAAAGGACTAGAAACCTTTGATGTAGAAGGCTATTGTATTCATGTAATAGAGACTTCACAAGGTCGCTTATTCCATGTCAAACCATCCATGCAGTATAGCTATATAGACTTTATGAACTCATTGTCAGTTAAAGTTTTAAACTCCATATCCGATGGCGTTACAGTCTGTGATAGCGATGGCAAAATTATATTTCAAAATGATATAGATATCGAAATTGTGGGCATTGATTTAATGGGGAGATATGCAAAAGACGTCATTGCTGAAGGATTAATGAGTGATTCCATTTCGATGAAAGTCATTGAATCAAAAGAAAAAGTAACGATTTTGCAGACGTTCATTAATGGCAAATGCTTTTTAGTTTCTGGAAAGCCGATATTTGATGAATACGGCGAATTACAATATGTAGTTGCTATTACTCGTGATATGACACAATTAAAGCTGTTAGAGAAAGAAGTAAAAAAATTAGAAGTTCAAAACGAAAACTTTAAAAATAAACTACATGCCTTACATAATAAAGAAAACACAAAAAGTAGTTTAATCGCTGTATCTTCAGCAATGATGCAGGTTGTAGAACGTGTTATGAGAGTTGCAGAGGTAGATTCTACTGTATTAATTGGTGGTGAATCGGGCGTAGGTAAAGAAGAGATAACAAAGCTTATTCACGCAAATAGCCGCCGTCATGATAAGCAAATTTTAACGATTAACTGTAGTGCAATTCCAGAGAATTTATTAGAATCTGAACTTTTCGGCTATGAAGCTGGAGCCTTTACGGGAGCGTCAAGAGGTGGTAAGGCAGGGTTATTTGAGATTGCGTCAAGTGGCACAGTGTTTTTAGATGAAATTGGAGAGATGCCCTTGCTACTACAGGCGAAATTATTACGTGTGCTCCAAGAATCAGAGGTACAGCGTCTAGGAAGCGGAAAGCCTATTCCGATCGATGTACGCATTATTGCTGCGACAAATCGCAATTTAGCGGAGATGGTGAGGCAAGGTAATTTTCGTGAGGATTTATATTATCGTTTAAATATTATACCTATTGAAATTCCTCCTTTAAGACAACGTCGCCAAGATATCATTCCATTAGTCAACCATTTTTTGGCTATTATTGAAGATAAATATGGGATCCATCGGACAATTGAGTCATCGGCAATGAAAATATTAGAATCTTATGATTGGCCAGGCAATGTACGTCAACTTAAAAACATGGTGGAGCGTATTTGCTTACTAGCAACGCAGCCAGAAATAACCGCATTTATTGTGCAACAAGAGCTAGATAGTAACCTACCTATTACACGTGATTCAGAAAATCCACTAGAAATACAAAGCATTCAGGAACAGGTAGTAACTCCGAGGTTTAGTGGTACTTTAAAGGAGCAAGTAGCTGGGTTTGAAAAGCAGATTATTAAAGAAGCTCTATCTACCTATCCAAGTATTAGGCAAGCTGCTAAATCACTTGGATGTGATCAGTCAACATTAGTACGTAAAATACAAAAGTTCCAATTAACGAAACAAATTTCATATGAGGATTAACGATGTATTTTTGCATCAAAACTTCATTCATGCAAAAAAACCTGTAATATTGCAATACGCACTGATTCATACAAAGAAAATGATGTAATGCATCATTATAATAATAAATTTAGATAAAGAGGGACATTTTCGAAAAATGAAAGTGTTCCTTTTTCATTTTGCTGCAGTTGTTGTGAAGTAACTAATAGAAAAAAATGCTGCTTTTTCATGGCGTGGGGTTGATTTCTGTTCCGATTGGGCGCTTTGTTGTTGCTGTCGCTACGTTACACTACGCTTTCGCACAGAGCAAAGCTTCCTGGGGCGTCCGATGAGCGGCTTCACTCGCGTTCCTCCATTGCTGATCCCCAAGGAGTCGCCCAATTTTCACTCCAATCGACTTATATAAAAATCAATTCCTTTTCTTTTAGAAATGAGTCAAAAAAATTACAACGCCTTAAGGAATTTTTTTCAGTTGGCATGAGAATTGCTATTAAAATTGTGTATGAAATTTTAAACGAAAAGAGGTTGGCATTTATGACAATTCAACTAAAAGAAGAGTTAAAAACGTTAGATCAAAAACATTTTCTACACCCAACAACGTCGATTGAGCAACAACAAACACAAGGGCCGGCAGCTATTTTTACAGAGGGCAATGGCATTTATTTAAAAGATATAGAAGGAAATGTCTTCATTGATGGGATGTCTTCTTTATGGAATGTAAATATTGGGCATGGTCGTAAAGAAATTGCCGAAGTGGCGAAGGAGCAAATATCTACATTAGCATTTAGTTCCTGCTTCGCTTCTTTTAGCAATGAACCCGCTATTCGGTTAGCGACGAAAATTGCTTCTTTAACTCCTGGAGACTTAAACACTGTATTTTTCACTTCTGGCGGCTCAGAATCGAACGATACAGCGATTAAATTAGCACGTCATTACTGGTTACTAAAGGGACAGCCAGAGCGTCAAAAAATTATTTCACGTACCCATTCATACCATGGTGTCGCAATGGGTGCTACAAATGCGACAGGCTTACAGGCATTTCGTGACTTTACGAATTCGCACGCACCTGATTTCCACTATGTATATAGCGAGTCCGTACGTAATTTACGTGAAACGATTGAAGCGTTAGGCCCTGAGACTGTGGCAGCATTTATTTCTGAACCAGTACAAGGTGCAGGTGGGGTTAATATTCCACAAAAAGATTATTTTAAAGAAGTGCGAAAAATTTGTGATGAGTACGGTATTTTATTCATTGCAGATGAAGTTATTACCGGGTTTGGTCGTACAGGGAAATTTTTCGGTATGGAACATTACGGGGTAGTGCCAGATATGATGTCATTCGCTAAAGGAGTATCGAGTGGTTATGTTCAACTTGGTGGTGTGGCAATATCCGAAACAATTCATCAAGATTTATGTGAGCTTTCTAAAGGAACATTAATGCACGGATATACTTACAGCGGCCATGCACTCGCTTGTCAAGTTGGATTAAAAAATATAGAAATTCTTGAGCGCGAAAATCTCGTTGAAAATGCTGCAAACATGGGCAATGCCATGTTAAAAGGATTCCGAGCACTGCAAGAAAAATATAGCTTTATCGGACGCGTGCGAACGCTTGGATTACTTGGAGCCATTGAATTAGTAAAGAGCCGTAAGACGGGTGAATTGTTTGAGTCTCCTCTTAGTCCCATTTTTGTACAAGAAACGATGAAACGAGGATTGATTTTACGAACAGTTACGTATGATCAAGATACAGTTGTCTTTTCTCCACCTCTCATTCTATCAAAAGTAGAGCTTGATGAAATGTTACGTATTTTAGACGAGACATTTGAGCATATACGTAAAACAATTGTTGAAAAAGATTAAGTCAATGAAGCGATCATTATTTTAAGGAGGGGTTTTATGACAACTATCGTTAGGGAAATACGAAAACAGTTTAATCCAGCGAAACCATCTCAATGTATAGGTCAAGTTGAGCTTTTGACAATAGATGAAACGAAAGATGTAGTCATTGCAGCTCAGGAAGCATTTGAAGGTTGGAAAAATACGTCTTCTGTTGCGCGTGGAGAAATTTTACGCGTGACAGCAGACTTACTTGAGAAAAATATTAATAGAGTAGCTGAAATAGCTTCGAGTGAAATGGGTAAAACGAAACATGAAATGCTTGGTGAAGTGAAACGTGGCGCTTCCATTTTACGTTATTTTGCACAAGAAGGGATGCGGGCAACAGGGGAAGTGTTACCTTCTGCCAATGAAGCGAAATTATTGTACACAATGCGAGTACCACTTGGTGTCGTTGCTGCCATAACGCCTTGGAATTTCCCTGTCGCTATTCCTCTATGGAAAATTGCACCGGCATTAGTGTACGGCAATACGGTTGTTTGGAAGCCTTCTATTGAAAGTGCTTTAACTGGTGAATTAATAGGAGAATTATTTCAACAAGCAGGTTTACCAAAAAACGTGTTAAATGTCGTGCAAGGCCGTGGTTCAAAGGTTGGGCAAGTATTATTGGAGGCATCTGAAGTAAAAGCGATTACATTTACAGGTTCAAATAGTGTGGGGCAAAGTATTTTAGATACTGCTGGATCGACTAATAAAAAAATTCAGCTTGAACTTGGCGGGAAAAATGCAGCAATTATTTTAGCTGATGCCAATATCAAGCAAGCTGCAAAATTAACGATTGAAGGTGCGATGAAACAGACTGGACAGCGTTGTACAGCAACTAGTCGCGTTTACATCGAGGAAGCGGTTTATGACAAGGTAGTAGAGCAGTTCATTGAAGAAGCTAAAAAAATTAAAGTTGGTATCACGATGGGGCCTTTGTCATCTAAAGAGCAGTATAATTCTATATTATCCGCCATCGAGAAAGCAAAAGGTGAGGGTGCAGAGTTAATATTTGGCGGAGGCCCTACAAAAGGTATGGCAGAAGGATACTATATTGATCCAACCATCTTTACAAATGTAACCCACGAGATGTCGATTGCCCATGAAGAGATTTTTGGACCAGTTTTAGCTGTCATCAAAGTAAAAGATTATGAAGAAGCGATTCGATTATCGAATGATTCTAATTTTGGATTGAGTGCTTCTATTTATACAAATAACATTCCGAAAGCATTTGATTTTATTAACCGTAGTGAGGTTGGACTTGTACAGGTTAACGATGAAACGGGTGGAGCTGAGCCACAAGCGCCGTTTGGAGGAATGAAAAACTCAAGTACCGGTGCTCGTGAGCAGGGGCAGGCAGCGAAAGAGTTCTTTACAACGTATAAAACAATTACGATTGGCACAAAAAGTGAGTAAAAAGTTAATGTTGAAAAAAAATTAGGATTGCAAACAAAAAAATAGTTGTCACATATGCCTCGGTGTAATGACCCAGATTTTTCTTGAATTAAACGCGATATCATTAAAAAAATCTGGGGCATTCTCTTGAGGCATTAACTTTATCCTCAAAAATATGTTTTGGTGAAAGCAAAGTAATACGATGTGAACAACCACAAAGGCGTGTTAACCTTTTTAAAATTTATAAACGAAAGAAGGTAGAGCAATGGCACAAAGTCGTTTAGCAATTGATGTTGGTGGAACGTTTACGGATGTATTTGTTTTTAATGAAGAGACGGGAGAAGTATTTGTCACAAAAACGTCGTCAACACCTTCAAACCCGGAACAAGGAATACTTAATGGAGTAGCAAAAGCAGAACTAGATGGGAAGGATATTAAAATTTTTTCTCATGGTACAACAGTTGGAACGAATGCGTTAATTGAACGCAAGCTACCAAAAACAGCACTTATTACGACAAAGGGTTTTAGAGATGTCATCGAAATCCGCCGCGGGACGAAAGAAGATATTTGGGATACGTACAAAGATACTGCGAAGCCTTATATTCAACGACGAGATCGATTTGAAGTGACAGAACGAATAGATTATGAAGGAAATATTCTACAAGCCATTGATGAAGAAGAAGTTCGTGTATTAGCAAAAAAATTAAAACGCCGAGGAACAGAATCCATTGCTGTCTGTTTTATCAATGCCTATGTGAATGGGGAAAATGAGGAGAAAGTCAAAGGAATTTTAAAAGAGGAATTACCTGATGTCTATGTTTGTATTTCCAGCGAGGTGCTTCCGGAAATTTTTGAGCATGAGCGTATGAGTACGACTATTATCAATGCCGTTCTTGGACCTATTATGAGTAATTACATTAGTAAGTTAAGCACGGAAATGCAGAAAAAGGGCTATGACGATGAAATATTAGTTTTACATTCTGGTGGCGGTGTTATGACTTCAAGTACAGTGCCCCGCTATGCTGCTAGATTAGCAAGTTCTGGGATAGCTGCTGGGGCAATTGCCAGTAAGCATATCGCGAAGTTATGCGGATTTGACAATGCAATCGGCTTAGATATGGGTGGTACAAGTACCGATATTTCACTGATGTATAAGGGAGATATACGAATTACAAAGGATTGGTCGATTGAATATGGCTATCCAATTGGTTTCCCGAGCATTGAAATAGTAACAATAGGAGCCGGTGGGGGTAGCCTCGCCTGGAAAGATGAGGGCGGTTCTTTACGAAATGGACCACAAAGTGCAGGGGCAGTACCAGGACCAGCTTGCTATGGCCGAGGAGGTATTGAGCCCACTAACTCAGATGCAAATTTAGTGTTAGGACGTCTTGGTGTGGATTTGTTAGATGGCACTATGCAGTTAAATAAAGAGGCAGCTAGAGAGGCTGTGGAAAAGATTGCAAATGCATTCGATCAAACGGTTGAAGAAGCGGCAAGTGCCATTATAGAAGTTGCAAATGCTAATATGAGTGATGCCGTTCGCTTAATATCAGTACGGAGAGGCTATGATCCTCGTGATTTTGCGCTTGTAGCTTTTGGTGGTGCAGGTCCATTACACGGTGCCTATTTGGCAAAAGATTTAAACATTCCAAAAGTCATTATTCCTACGCATCCAGGTGTAGCAGCGGCAATGGGGTGCCTCCTTGTAGATGTACGCCATGATATTTCTAAAACATATGTCAAAAAACTAGATGAAGTAAGTGTAGAGGAACTGACAAATCAATTTAGTGAATTGCGAGAAGAGGCAAGAGAATTATTAGAAGAGGAAGGAATAGCAGAAAACACAATGTCATTAACGAATTATATAGATCTTCGTTATAAAGGACAATGGAGATCTCTAGCTGTTCTCGTATCCGATCAAATCACTTCCCTAGATGCTATTTTGGAAGCGTTCCATCAAGAACATGAACGAGAATTTGCATTTTCTAATATGGAGCAAGCTGTAGAAATATTTGGCTTACGTGTAACGGCTATAGGAACAGTACCAAAGCCTAATTTTCCACAATATGTTCCTGAAGGCTCGTTGGAAGCTGCTTTTAAAGAAACACGTCCTGTTTATTTTGAGGGTAAATTTACTGAAACAAACGTATATAATCGCGATAAAATACCCGTTTATACACAATTTACTGGTCCAGCCATTATCGATCAGTTAGATACGACGACTGTTATTCCACCAGGGTTTACTGCGGAAGTAGATGCCTATAAAAATATTATTATTACGGTGAACTAATACGCGATAAGGAGGAATTGGCTATGAGTACAACGAAAATGGTGGCGTATCATAAGGTCCAAAATCTAGACCCAGTAACATTTGAAGTGTTAAAAAACGGCTTTGTGAATTTAGTCGATCAAATGGCTGAACAAATGTTACGTACATGTTACTCGTTTGTCATTTATAATCGAGACTTTAGTTGTGCATTATGCGATGCACAGGGGAATACCGTTATGCAGGGAACGCAAGATATTTCCGTGCATGTAGGGACATTACATTTAACTGCAAAAGCTGTTTTAGAGGATTTCGCTGATGATATTCATCCAGGTGATGTATTTTTAGTAAATGATCCTTATCGTGGTGGAACACATTTCAGTGATGTGCGTGTAATTTTACCAGTGTTCCATGATGATAAACTGATTGCACTTATGCAAACAAATGGACACTGGGCAGATGTTGGTGGTTCTAACCCAGGTTCCTTTGATATTACAGCAAAGGAACATTACGGGGAAGGGCTACGTATCCCACCTGTCCGTATTTATAGTAAAGGTCAATATTTAACAGATGTTGTGAAGATTATTGTCATGAATATGCGCATTCCCGAAGAACGTTTAGGAGATTTAAGGTCTCAAGTGGAAGCGGCAAAAGTTGGAGAGAAGCAGCTCCAAGAAATGATTGAAAAGTATGGCATTCACACGGTGCTAGTAGCATTTGAAGAAGTTCAAAATTATGTAGAGCGATTAATGCGAGCGAAAATTAAAGCTTTACCACAAGGACAATGGGAAACGGTGGACTATATTGATATGGATCCGCAAGTAGGAGATGGTCTCATTCCAATTCGTGTGAAAATGACCATTACGGAGAATGAAATAGCTTATGATTTAAGCGATTCACATCCTTATATTAGCTGTTTTTTAAATGCAGGCTTTGGCTCAGCACTCTCTGGTACTTATGCAGGGACCAAAACATTTTTCCCAGAGATTCCACTGAATTCAGGATTTTATCGTGTTGTGAAAATATTTCTACCCGAAAACTCAGTCGTTAACGCACCTAGCCCAGTAGCTGTTTCTGGCTATTGTTCAGGCGCGTTTGAAAAAATTATGAATGCCTGCTTCGAATTATGGTCGAATATTATGCCCGAACGCGCTATCGCATGTTCATTTAATTTAGAGTATTTATTAATAGGTGGGTATGATCAGCGGAGAGATAGCAGTGAATATTTTATGTGGTATGACTGGATGGCTGGTGGCCATGGTGGACGTATTGACCGTGATGGTGCAAATACTACCTCGCCAGTTTTCGGGGTAGGTTTGAGTGTTCAACCATGCGAGGGGCAAGAGCGTTTATCTCCGGTTGTTACAACGAAGCATGAAATAATCATAGATTCAGCTGGTCCAGGTAAACACCGTGGTGGCTGTGGTGTAGAAAAGGGAGGCGTTTTAACGGATGTAAACCAAACCGTGATGTCTTATTGTTGTGATCGCTCTCGCTCCATTACATGGGGGATTATGGGCGGCCTACCTTCTATCGCGCAGGGGGCCATTTTAAATCCAAACAAAGATGATGAAGAATTTTTAGGCACGATTTTCTCCAATGTCGAGTTAAAGAATGGAGATTCCTTTACACGTCCCTCAGCAGGAGGCGGTGGTTTAGGTGACCCATTAACACGAGATGTAAACGCTGTTTTAGAGGACGTGATAGATGAATATGTTTCGCTTGAGCGCGCAAAACTTGATTATGGTGTAGTCATCCATAAAATTGACCGTGATATAGATGCCTTCGAAATTGATATGACTGCAACAGTAAAAGAACGCGATTATATTCGAAAAAATCGCCATAGATGGCTGGAAACAGATCCAATAGAAGTTGAGCAGATGTATAACAAAGGTGAAATTAATCAAATGGACGTTGTTCGTAAATATGGTGTCATTATGGATTATCAAACAAATACAGCATTGCCAATTTCCACAGAGCAATACCGAGAAGCAATGAAAAAACGTTCTTTAGCATATTGGTGATAGACATAAAGTTCTAGCGTATTGGGGTAAGTATCAACTAACTTTAATGATAAAGGAGAGAGTAGATCACACTACTCTCTCTGGGAATCGTGGGTATACCAATTTTTAATATTAAGTAATGCGTATATGATGAAAAATACTACTACATAACTTAAAAAATCAAAAGTTAAAGGGTTAATGTTTAATAAACTCGAAGGATGCAAGAGGGGGAAATAACTAACGATGATGACTACTGCCCAACCAAAAATACTTAGCAGGCATAACTTATTTAAAACAATCAGCATGGATAACGAATACGGATTAAATTATAACATCATTAGTGTAAAATTACACTAATGATGTTATTTTGGTTGCGTAGGCAAATTTGAAGGATTCGAAAAAAGCATACTTGATTGAGTTATGCTTCGGGAGGGAATTAAATGACATTTTTACGTTCTTTGCATGTCAAAATTATGATGGTATGTATTGTGGGGTTTATAGTGGCGGTAATTGGCATCAATCTATTTGATCTGTATCAATTAGGAGTACTTGGTATACTTGCTATTATTGTATTTCCAATTACGATGATTTTAGCAGGAAGACGCTATGCTCCAGCGCCATTTAATAATTTCACTACGTGGATTGTTATCATTATGATTGGTCTTTGCATCTTACATTGGATAGGTCAAGATGATAAGGAACTTTTAATGTCGCTTTTCACAGTTGATTTTGTCTATACGTGGTTGCTTCATAACGACCAAGTACGAGAGTATATAGTTGCTAATGATTTTATGTTCTTTCACTATATCGTGCGCATTGGGCTTGGGTTATTATACGGTATTTTGTTGGATGTCTTCGTCTATTTCGTAAAAAAGATAATGAAATGATAAGTGTACAAAGCAGACACCTTTATGATAAAGACATATAAATATTAGAAGTAAAGATAGTAAAGGTAGATTACCACTACTATCTTTTTTTTGTCATATGTATGGGAAAAATAGGTAAAATATGATAAGTTAAGAGCAGAAATTTCAGAATATATATTTTTATCGTTAGAAGAGGATATAGGATAGAGCGTGCGAGGTCGGCACGAAAAACAAAGAAAATGAAGAAACAGGCTGTTTTAGACATTTTAAAGGAGTTAACTCTCCTTGTTGCCCTATAAACCCTCCTATCTTAAGAAGAGCATATAAAGCCAATTGATGAAGCGAAAAAACGCAAAATCAAAAGCTAAAGGTTATCACGAAAAAACAGAAGATTAGCGAGAGTTCAGGGACAAGTTGATTGATTCTTTAAAAAGAAGAATATCCGCAGTAAATAAAGAAAGCAAAGAACTAAAAAGAGACAATGTCATTTTACTTGGAAAAGAACTTCATAATCTTCCGTTTTTTGTGGTGAAGAGCTGAATTTTGCTTGTCATGGATGGCTAACGGAGCATGTTAGTGAGAGAAGGACTTAGAAAATTTTTGCGACATGGACGCAAAGCAATGGAGGAAGTAGTATGTTTATAGTTAGAACAGCTATTTTATGGATTATTATATCAACTATCATTAATGCATATTTAATGACATTACCCATACCTGTTTTACGAAAAAGAGATTATCCGGCTAATTATCTAATTAAACGAAATAATAGGATAGATATACAAGGCAAAAGGGAATGTGCAGCATTTTCAACAGCATATGTGTTGCGTCATTTTGGAATGGAGGCTGATGGTGAAGAGTTATATATTAATTTCCCTAGTAAAATGAGGTCAGGTAATGTATATCCAAAGGGAATCCTTACAGTGTTAAGAAAAAAGGGATTTAAAACAAACTATTATAAAGGAAATATAAATACATTAAAGTACGAGGTTAGTAAAGGAACTCCCGTAATTGTTTTTGTTAAAGTACATAAGGATCGTAATAATTTGCATTTTGTCCCTGTCGTAGGATATGACAAGGAGTATTTCTACCTTTCAGAATCATTAAGGCATCTGGTGAATTGTAATGATAATAACAATTGCTATAATCGAAAAGTTCCTATTAATGAATTTAGGAAATTGTGGAATATAAAAAATATTAATATGCTTCTTTATAGCAATACTTACATAACCGTCGACCACACAGAGCTAATATAATGAAGAAGAATTTTATCTGGATACACGGGGGAAATATCAAAAATAGTTGGAGTCTAATTAGTTTTCAATAATCGGGAACTTTTGTTGAAGATACTTTTACTCTAGCTAGTTAATGCCAATGGAGACTTTAGTCCAATAAGAATTAAACAACTTTATTGAAGATTTTTGAATGCAAAATGCCATTAAAAGCATAAAAATTAAACAACTTTAAAGAGCTTTACTGCACACTAAATTGTAGCAAAGCTCTTTTATTTTTATGGTTTATCACCAAAATTGTGGATGACTTTTGTTAAAACTCCTACTATGTAAAGATTGGAGTAAAGACTGGACGCCCCCAGGTGCTCCCAAGTCGAAACGGAAATCAACCACACGTTTTGGTGATGATCTATTTTTATAACAAAATTAACAACTTTAACTAGTAATCTAACACAGAAGTAAGACCATCAGTTTGTATTAAATCGACTAAGCTTAAAGCGTGATAAATCCTGCTTACTTTTTCCGTTAAGCGTTAAATCCGCTAGTACTTCACCAACAGCACTACTAAATTTAAAACCATGTCCTGAGAAGCCCGCTGCAATGACAATATTTCGATGCTCAGGTAAAAAATCAATTATGAAATCTTCATCTGGAGTCATAGAATATTTGCATGTTTTTCCGAATTTCAATGCATCGTGCTGAGGCATAAAACGATTGATAAAGTTTTGTAAGTCTATTGTATCCTGTTCGTCGAATGGGCGTAGCGGATCATTTGGACTGATAACCTCACCGCCATCATGTCTGCCAAGCTTTAAGCCTGTACCATCAATACTAGGAAAACCATAGTACATAGAATCAGCAAATTCAAAACAATAGGCCGGGAAGATATCATCACGATAAAGCTGCTCATCTGCCTCAAACCATGCAAATGTTTTACGCGTCGGTGTTACAGGGATGGCGGTGTCCATTGTTTGTAGTAACTCAGTTGCCCAAGCACCAGCTGTCACAATTAAATGTTTAGCCTCGTATATATTATGTGCTGTTTGTACAAGGACAATTTCTCCAGCTTTGATGTTCTGCACTTTTTCATTTGTATGTAATGTTGCTCCTGCCTCAATAGCTAATTTTTTATAAGCGTTAATGCAGGCTTCTACACGAAGGACACCAGCAGTAGGCTCAAAGCAAACAACGAAGTTTTCGGGTAAGGATAATCCAGGCCATTTCACCATTGCCTCAGCTGCAGAATACTGCTCTAATGCTAAATCATAGAGCCTAGCACTTGTTTTCACATTTTGAATAAAAGGATGGGTCTCTTCACCGACATTTATTACACCTGTTTGTAAAAATAATGCTTCACCTGTTAACGCTTCAAGCTCTCTCCATAATTCACCTGCCCTTTTGACGAAAGGTACATAGCTAGCTCCTTCACCATATGCAAAGCGAATAATTCTTGTCTCACCATGATGACTACCTTCATCGTGAGGTGGATTAAAGGCATCAAGCATCAAGACATTTTTGCCTGCTTTCGCTAAATTATAGCCTGCAGCCATCCCCATCGACCCTGCACCAATTATAATCACGTCGTATATCATGTTAATCCCTACTTTTTTACTCTAGTATAACAAAACGAAAGAGGATGGGACAGAAATTTCAGAAAATTTTTCAGATAAGAAAATGCACAACCTCCTAACGGGAGTATTGTGCATTGCGTTTAAAAGCTATTTCACACTAAGTAATATTTTATTTAATACGATGGCTAATATAGCTGTAGGTGATGGGATAATGGAATAGAGTAGATGACAAATTTCAAATATAAAAAACTACACATCAATTCGTTATTGCACAAATTTTGTGTAGTTCAAACTTTTGAAAAGTAATTGTTATGAAATTGAATCATTAATGATGTTACTAAAAGTATTAAAGGTCGAAGAGGTATTTTGTTCATTTTTTCTTGTGCAAAGATAAATAGGACGTTGAATATCGATGTCTTTTATAAAAACTCGCGCTACTTGCTGGCGTTGAATAAAGCTAGAAGCCGCTATGGATGGAGCGAGCATCGTCCCATACCCAGCTGCAATGGCATAAATGGATTCATTGATCCCGTCCAATCGAAGCCCTACTTTTGGTGGTGGAATTTTATGAACTTTACATAAGGCATTTAAATATTCTTTCGTAGAGCTACCATCTTCTCGTGAAACAAATGGTTGCTGCATTAATTCCGCTAATGTCACTTTCTGTTCTGCCAGCGGATGACCAAATGGGACGATAAACCAATAATCAAGATTCATGAGAAATTGATAATTAATATCTGGATGATGACCATCTTCTTTTACGATAAAAGCCATATCAACCTTATAGTGAAGCAATTCTTCAATAACCTGCTGGGAGTTAGCCGTTTTTATGTGGATATGCGTTGTCGGATAGGCTTGTTTATACTTTGCGAGCCATTTTGGTAATAAAAAATGGGATGGGACATGGGTAGAAGCAATTTGTAATTCTTCATTACCTGTGTTTTTTAATTGCTCTAGTTTGTTTTCAATATCCAATTCTAAATCAAATAGTCGCTGAGCCTGTTTAAATAAAAACTCCCCATTTTGTGTTAAGGTAATTCCTCGACCTTTTGATTCTAACAGCGTTAAGCCTAGTTCTTTTTCCAAATTTCTAATTTGAATAGTAACGGCAGGTTGACTAATCATTAGAGCTTGCGCTGCTTTAGAAACACTTTTGAGCTCAGCTACTTTTGTGAATAATCTAAGAGCATGTAAATTCATTATGTATCCCACCTCTTATAAAAAATTTTTATCCTTTTATATAAATTATATATTAGATTTATTAATTTTCACTCTGTATCCTTTTAATTACAAAAAGTTTTAGGGGGTGGGGGACATGATGAATCGACAGCACATCGGAATTTTATTTGGTGGGGTGCTATTACTTGTAGTGGCTATGGGGATTAGCCGGTTTGCATTCACACCAATTTTGCCATTTATGCGTCAGGATGTCGGGTTTTCGTTTGAGGTTGCAGGATTTTTAGCATCGAGTAATTATATTGGCTATTTCATTGGCGCTTTGTGGGCAGGGTTTATCAATCGCCAAAAGAAGAATTTTTTATTGTTAAGTGTTGTCTTGAATGTCCTTTCTGTTGTTCTTATGGGAATCATCGAAATATATAGTATTTGGCTTGTGCTTCGTCTGCTTGCAGGCATTACAGGGGGGCTTATTTTTGTATTAACATGTAGTATCGTTATGGATTATTTAGCAAAGCATTTACTTACACGATGGTCAGGCTATTTATTTGGTGGTATCGGATTAGGAATTGCTATTTCAGGTTTATTAGTCCCTGCTATTGAAGCACGTTTTGCTTGGCAAGGTACATGGATCGGTTTAGGGGTTTTATCTGCAGTTTTTTTAGTGACAACATTTATACTTTGGAGAGATTTGCATGTACAAGATAGTGTGAAAACCGTAAAATCCGCTGATGCAAAAATGACAAAGGGCTTTATGCCCTGGTTGATCGTCGCCTATGGCTTTGAAGGATTAGGCTATATTATCACGGGTACATTTTTAGTGGATATCATTCACAATATTCCTTCACTACAAGCATACTCTTCGTATAGCTGGGTCATTGTTGGGGTAGCGGCTATCCCGTCAGCACCTGTTTGGACTGTTTTATTAGAAAAATTCTCTGCCATCAAAATTTTAGTTGTGGCCTATGTATTGCAAGTATTAGGTATATTGTTACCAGTATTCTCACAAACAGTATGGAGTGTATTATTATCGTCATTTTTATTCGGCTTAACATTTGTAGGCATTGTGACGTTAACGACCTCTTATGCACGTCAGCTATTCCCGACGCAAAGTGGTCCAGTCGTATCATTATTAACAACATTTTATGCTTTTGGACAAATTATCGGACCGATCATCGCGGGACAGCTTGTAGCAGTTTTTAGTAGCTATAAAGCAGCGCTTGTCTTTGCAGGAGTCATTGTATTTTTTGCATTGATTATTATGTTATGTGGAAGATGGATTACTGTTAAACGACAGGCCACTGTAGACAATGTATTGTCCATCAAAACTCAATCTAGTTCTTAAACTAGAAAAGCCAGAAATTCGATCGGGGATTTCTGGCTTGTATTTTTACTTATAGATGGCATGCTTCGATTCTATACAGCAATGAGTGAATAGTATAATAAGAACAGCAACGAATTGTACGCATATATCGAAGTACAGTATTTCATCCACGATTACCTGATCGGTCTGATTTAAGCCTCTTAAACGTAAAAGTGGACTATAAAAGAAATTGACAAAATTTGGAGGGTTATATTTGGTGGATAAGCGTGAGCGAACAAGAGCACAAATATTAGTAGCGGCAAAAAACGTTTTTTTAGCAAATGGATATAAGGAAACGACGATCAAGTTAATTGCCAAGGAAGCAGGACTAGGTTACGGGACGATTTATTCTCATTTTAACTTAGGAAAAGAGGAAGTTTTGGCAACTTTAGTTGAGGATGTCATGGGCCCATTCTATAAAATTGTAGAACTAAATTATACGCCTAAAAATAAGCAAGAGGCTTTTAAATTTACGTATAAAAATACATATAATTACTTATCCTTGGCAGTTGAAAACAAGGAAATATTTAGATTGATTCATGAGGCAAAGGGGATGTCCCCGTTAATTGAGGAGAAATGGGAATCAATCACGGATCAATTTATTAAAAGGGTGTCTACCAACGTAGAAATTGTTCGGCAGCTGGGGATTATTCGTAATGAAAATTATCATGCGGAGGTTATTGCGGGTTCATTGTATTACATTGGAGAGCGGTATTTATGGAAAATTATTTTGGACAAAACAGACATTCCGATTGAGGAAATTGCACGTGATATGACAACAATGTACACTTTCGGTTTGTTTAAATAATTCTGCTTAAAGTGAAAAAAAGCTAAATAAAAACAAAATTAGCTAATGACGCGGCTTCGGTTTCTTATTTATAATAGAAATAACGTTATAAAGGGAGGAATTGAAATGTGGTTAAACCAGTCATGTTTAGAGGGAGAAATTGAAATGTGGTTAACTCAGTCATGTTTAAAAATTGACACCGCGTCAGTTTTGGAGGAAGATTGTTCGCTTTCGGAATCTTTCTTTAAAAGAACTGCCACAGATGAGCAATGTATCGAAATGTACAAACATATGGTACAAGGAAGAATCTTTGATGGGATTGCATTGAAATTTCAGCGCCAAGGTAAAATAAAAACATATCCACCAATTAGAGGGCAAGAAGCAGCACAGGTTGGAAGCGCTTACGCATTGACTTCGAATGATTGGATTTATCCTAGTTACCGAGATATTGCGGCTTCATTTGTTCACGGGATGCCTATCGATAAGTTCTTTTGTTACACAATGGGTAAGATGGCTGGGCAGCATTTAACTGATTTATCAATTTTTCCTATTCAAATCGTTATTGGAGCGCAATTTTTACATGCGGTAGGTGGGGCATGGGCTAGTAAATATAAAGGGGAAGATAGTGTTTCGGTTGCTTATATGGGTGATGGAGGTACCTCTGAGGGCGATTTCCATGAAGCATTAAATTTTGCAGGTGTATATAAATTACCAGTGGTTTTCTTTATTCAAAACAATCAATGGGCAATTAGTAATCCAATTCATAAACAAACCGCTAGCCAAACAATCGCACAAAAGGCTTTGGCTTATGGGATTACAGGAATTAGAGTAGACGGCAATGACGTATTAGCAGTTTATGAGGCAACGAAGCTTGCTATAGAAAAAGCTAAAAATGGAGAGCCTGTGCTGATTGAAGCTGTTACATTTCGCCAAGGACCTCATACAACTGCAGACGATCCAACGAAATATAGAGACCAAGCTGAAGTTGAGCAATGGCTGACAAATGACCCTATAGAAAGAATGAAAAAATTTATTGTTTCTACTGGGCTATGGGATGAGAGGCAAGAGGAGGAGCTGTTAAAAGAATGTGAAGAAATCGTTTTAAAAGCCTATGAAAAGGCACTTACAATCGAAAAGACAACCATCCCAAAAGTACTAAGAGCAACGTATGAAACAATGCCTCAAAACTTAGTAAGACAAATGCAACAAAGAGGAGGGGTGTAATAATGGAGATGACAATCGTACAGGCAATCAATACATGCTTAATTCAAGCAATGGAAAATGATGAAACAATCCTCTGTCTCGGTGAGGATATCGGAAAGAATGGTGGGGTTTTCCGTGTGACGGACGGGCTCTTAGATCGTTTTGGAGAAAAGCGTGTAGTTGATACACCGATTGCTGAGTCTGCAATTATCGGAGCTGCAGTAGGTTTAGCTACTAGAGGACTTAAACCTATAGCAGAAATACAGTTTTTAGGGTTTATTTATGAGGCGATGGATCAAATGGTAGGGCAGGCTGCACGCCTTCGTTCTCGAACGGAAAGTACAGTTACCGTGCCGCTAGTTGTTAGAGCACCGTACGGAGGAGGCATTCATGCACCTGAATTACATTCAGATAGTTTAGAAGCATTGTTTTTACACTCACCAGGTTTAAAAGTAGTTATGCCAAGTACGCCTTCCGATGCTAAAGGGTTACTCGCAGCGGCGATTAAAGATCCAGACCCAGTATTGTTCTTAGAGCCATTGAAGCTATATCGAACGATAAAAGAGGAAGTACAAGAAGAATACTATGAATTGCCTATTGGTAAGGCGGCAATTGTTCAAGAAGGGGAGCATGTGACTATCGTTACATATGGTCCGTGTGTCGTAACGGTTAAACAGGCAGTAGCGCAATTACAAGAGCAGGGTGTGTCTGTGGAAATCATTGATTTACGCACAATTGCACCGATTGACTATGAAACGATCATTCAGTCGGTAGATAAAACAGGCAGACTAGTCGTTGTTCATGAAGCGGCAAAAACAGGCGGTGTAGGGGCGGAGATCGCAGCCATTATTGCAGAAAACTGTATGTATGCTATGCATGCACCGATTTTACGTGTCACAGGCTATGATACACCTTTCCCAGTATCGAGCATTGAGGCAGAATGGATGCCAACCGTAGCGCGCGTTGTAAGTGCAGTACAAAATGTCATGAAAGAATAGGGAGGGATAGTAATGTATGATTTTTTACTCCCTGATATAGGGGAAGGTTTACATGAAGCAGAAATTGTTGGCTGGTTTGTAAAGCAAGGGCAAAAAGTAGAAATTAATGAGCCGTTAGTAGAGGTTCAAACTGATAAAGCTGTTGTAGAAATTACAGCGCCAATTACAGGGGTGATTGAGAAGCTTGGCGGCGAGGAGGGGAATACCATTACGGTAGGTAGTCTGCTTTGTCAATTTAGTAAAACCTCAGATTCGTCACCACCCCAGCGAACTCAGCCACTTGGAGAGAAAAAAGAGGAGGCTTTGCCGAAAGAGAAGATTGAATTTTCAGTATTAGGAAGGGTGATGGCAGCGCCTTCAGTTAGAAAAGCAGCGCGCACCATGGGCATTAATATTGAAGAAGTACAGGGCAGTGGACCAAACGGACGGGTGTTGCGAGGTGATTTAAATAGATATGCTAAACAATCATCGTCTACGATAGCACTAGTGCATAATAAGTCAAAACGTATTGAAAATGAAGTGATTGAAAATAAAATCATCCCTATTCGCGGCTTGCGCAAAGCAATCTTTGAAAATATGCAAAAAGCCGTTTCTAAAGCAGTATTATGCACAGGAATGGAAAAAATAAATGTAACGAAATTAGTGGCTTTTAGGAAAAGTATTCAACAGCTGCCGGAAATGAAGGACAAAAAAATAACTTACTTGCCTTTTTTTATCAAGGCAGTTGCGACAGCTTTACAGGAACATGAGCAGTTTAACGCCAAGGTAGATGAAGATCAAAAAGCACTGGTGATTTTCCCTTATATTCATATTGGTGTTGCAGTTGCAGCTTCAGATGGTCTACTTGTGCCAGTGATCAAGCATGCAAATAAAAAAAGTATTTTTGAAATTGCAGAAGAGCTAGATAGCTTATTGACAAAGGTTCTTTCTAAAAAAGCAACGGTAGAAGATTTAACAGGTAGTACTTTTACAATTTCTAGTACAGGAAAGGACGGGGCAACATTTGCGACGCCAATTACGAACTATCCTGAAGTAGCAATCCTGGGCACTCATAAAATTGTGAAAGAGCCAATCGTAGTAGAAGATACAATACAAATTGGTCATACAATGACACTGTCTTGCACATTTGATCATCGTGTTATTGATGGCGAGCCAGTAAATGCATTTATGCGCAGTGTGGCAGACTATTTAGAGGAACCTGTACGTTTTTTACTATAGTTCAAAAATGATAGATGCTAGCCAATTCGGTTTCTGTTGTTCCGTGGATGTAGTATGTAAGTGTCGCTGTGCAAAATGAGATTTGCACAGGCAAGAAAATATTAATGCCTCGTAAACGCCTCTGCCGCGTTTACGAGTTTTTGTGTCATCTAAATGTTCGTACTAATGGGGTAGTAGTAACGTCAATCAATGTATTATCTTTATATGTAAATATATATTCATAGTTGGTTGTTTCATCCAACATTTTCGGTAAGTAATAGGTTAAATCTGCTATTCCTACATTTTTAGGATGGAAAATCCATGCTAGATCTTTTCAATCTAAAATGCCTTCTGCAACTTTAATCGGTGTGACATAATGATAGGATTCTGGCAATTCAGCAATAAAAGCATACATACATCCATAGTCGGTCGTTCCATCAGTCCACGTTATTTTTCCTTTATATGTAATATCTCGCAGTGCAATGCCCGTTTCTTCCTTAATTTCTCGTAATGCACCAGCCAGTGGTGTTTCATTTCTTTCAATTTTTCCACCTACACCGTTCCAAGCCCCCATCCATTCTGAAAAATCTCTATTTAGTAATAATATTTGGTCACCCTTCTTAAGAAAACAAATTGTAAATTCAACCAAGCCTCGTACCTCCTTGTTAAAAGATAGAATGAGTTCATACAAGAAATATAGATACTAAAATAGTAGCACAAACAAGTGAAATGGACCTCTTCATAAAAAACTGTTTTAAAATATTGATATGACGAAAAGAGAAAAGAGTAGGGTCAATGAAGAAACTTAGTCATTGTAAGAGCGGTTGACAAACTCTTTTAATGAGCTAAAGTTTTACATATACGACATGACTAAAAAATGAGGTGCATATATGATTTTAATAAGTGCTTGCTTAGCAGGATTAAAGGTTCGATATAACGGAACAGATAGTTTAGATGAAAGAATTCAAAAACTTGTATTAGAAAATAAGGCCGTAACTGTATGCCCTGAACTTATGGGAGGTTTTTCGACCCCTCGTGAGCCAGCGGAGATAGTCGGCGGAGATGGTGAAGATGTTTTGGATGGGAAAGCGATAGTGGTGGAAAAGTCTGGCCGTGATGTAACGGAGCTTTATATAAAGGGCGCGTATGCAACTTTACAGAAAACACTCGAACTAGGTGCGACTATGGTCGTATTAAAAGAGTATAGTCCTTCATGTGGCAGTGCAATGATTTACAATGGGGATTTCGATGGTACAAAATTAGTTGGCGCAGGCGTAACTACTGCATTGTTAAGAAGAAATAATATTGTTGTTTTTTCTGAAGAGGATGTTTTGGATTTATTAGCGGAAATTTGATAGAAATATTTTTGCCTTACAATGTTGCGCCGAATAATATTAACTATATTTATATAGCTAAAAGAGTGATAAAAGTATTATTGACTTTTAACTTTACTTTCAAATGATATAATTAAGGTAAATCATTTGGAGTGATGGGTATGAGTGAAAAGACATTGCGTAGAATTCCACTTGAAAAATTTGTAGATCTCAAAGTCGATTACGCCTTTAAGCAATTATTCGGAATTGAAAAAAATAAAGATCTAACGATTTTCCTTTTAAATGCAATTTTAAACCGTACAGGCCGTAATGCTATTAAGGAAGTCTCCTTTATGAGCCAAGAATTAAGTGGTGAACATCAAGAGGATAAGCAATCACGCTTAGATATTCTAGTGAAAACACAGGAGAATATAGCGATAAATATTGAGATTCAATTAAGCAATCAACATGATATGATTAAGCGAACACTATATTATTGGTCAAAAATTTACACTTCAGAGCTTAAAAAAGGTTTTGGTTATCATAAATTAAGACCAACAATTACTATTAATATTTGTAATTTTAGTTTGTTTAAGCAAACGGATGCTTATCATACTTCATTTCATCTATATGAAGATGATGGAAAATTTAGAATTGATGATGTTTTAGAAATCCACTTTATAGAAATGAATAAATTTATTAGGCAATGGTTTACTAATAAATTAAACCCATTAGAAAATGAACTTGCGAGCTGGTTATTGTTACTAGGGGCGGTTGATGTAAGAAAGAAAAAAGTCTATAAAGAATTTTATTTGGCATTGGAGGAACTTGCTATGAATGACAAAAGAATAAAAGATGCTTTAACTATTTGGCAAGAATTAAGTCAATCTCCAGAAGAATATTATGCCTATGAATCTCGTTTAAAATATATATTAGATGAGGAAGCGAAGCTAGAAGATGCAAAATATTTTGCGGAGAAAGAAGGGGTAGCTAAGGGGATAGAGCAAGGAGAGAAAAAGAAGCAGCAAGAAATTGCCTTAAAAATGTTACAGAAAAACATGGATCTAGAAAGCATTGCCGAATTTACTGAATTAACATTAGATGAGATAAATAAATTAAAGGAACAGCTTGATGAATGACACTAATTGATTTCCGCGATGGATATACTTTTCTATTAAAATCGTTTGTTCTATCGCTAAAAATTTTCGCTCAAAGAGCTCTCAGGCGAATCGAGAAATGTGAATCACCACTACGTCTGAGAGCTCGTTTAATTGTTTAGGGGTTTACTTAAAAAATGTTAAAGAGATTTGTCATTTTAGTAACTTATTGAAATTCTATAAAGTTTGGTTCCTCAGGATAGTATAGATCCTTGCGTAAGCATACATCCCGATGTGTGAGGATTTCGCCTTTAAACCGAGTCCAAATTTCATCATCTGCCATGACACCATGTGTTTTCCGTACGATGCCCCAGCGATTATAGGCTTGCATATCTAGTGAAGCTAGTAACTCTCTTGCGTTGACTCGAGTACGGGGGAAGGTTCGCCACTTTAGCTAACGTTCCAATTCTTCTAAGGTTATAAGCCCGTTCATCGTTGGTGAAAATTGCTTGTTAAAATCCTCAATATAATTAATGACATATGGTGTGCCACCATTAGCCGGTTTTAATTCAACATGTGCAATAATGTCATCCATCCATATCACGTCAAAAGTCATGTAATCAATCAATAGCTTCACTTCCTCCTATGAATAAATGTTTCAAAGTTGGATCACGCAACTGTGAAAGTAATACGTTCTTAGCATGTCCGAAAATCGTACGGTGATTGTTAGATTGTCGCTACTAAATTCTCATTATCCATAAAGGGTGGTTCTTCATATTTAGATCAATCAAAGAGTTGAACATGCAAATATGAGGGAAGCTAATATTTCTGCTTATCCCTCATAGCCTCGTGCATTTTGTTTGCCTCACTTATTGCCGTCGATACGCCATTTCGCTTGATCTCCCTTACTTGAGGTACTAAGTTCAGCATCGATAGGATGTAACCCCATCCAATCTAGTTTGAATTTCTCCTATTTGCGAAAAATTATCGAACTAGTATTGTTTATCGCTTCTTTAAACTTCGACTTTATGTAGAAGGCTCCCACAAATTAATATTTTACTTTATCTCCTTTTTCGATTCGAAAGGAGGAAGAACAATATGATTACGATGGCCGAATAGATGAAAATCCAAGCAAATTGCCAATAAAAAATGGTCGGTATTGACGGTATAGAGTCTTTTGAACTCATCATTTCCAATGAAAGACGGACAGGTGGAAGTAGCCAAATGAGTCCCTTGATTTGTAGAATTGTCTCTTTTAAAGTAGCGATAACGACAGATACAATTAAAATGGCAAGTACACCCCACCAAGTATTTTGCTTGTTTTTAACTAGTTCTCTCGTAAAAATAGCTGAAAGTGCGCTAGCTAGTACAGATAAACTAAAATGAGCGAGGAATCCTAGAAATTGATGTATAAATCTTGGTTTTTCACCAAAGGCGCCAATTAGCGTAGGGTAGACCACTGATACACAGCTTAAAAATACACCAATAAGTACGCAAATTACAAAATTTCCTAAATTATATTGTGTGCGACTTTTGGCGTGAAGTGTAGTTATTACTTTTTGTCCTTCATCTTCTGCGTGAAATAGTGTTACTGTAAACCAGCCCATTAGAAAAAAGAGAATAATAGCTGTAAACGAATAACTGTTCAATATTGGATTTGGGGTAAAGGTATAGTTGACAACAAGACATAAAATAAAAATTGAAAAGGGTGGAACATATTTATAGGTCCTTACATAATTGATAAATTGATAGCGCAATAAACTTGTCATGCCAGCGTCTTTTCCTCCTTAAAAATGAGTATAAAATTGTTCCTCCGTCTGATTAATTGGGGTTAATTTTTTTATAGAGGCTTTTTTCTGTAGAAGATCCAGTAATACTAGATCTGTATCTTTGGTCTTAATAACGGAAATGACCTCATGACAACCATTATTTAAAAGACTTTGACGTTGAATTTCAAGAAAAGGTAATAGGTTGTCCAATAATTTATCAGTTGATATTTCAAATATTAATTTATTTTTCTGTATATCCTTTTTATTGAATGAATCAGCTTGAATAATCTTTTTGTTTTGAATAACTAGTACTGTATCAACAAGTTGCTGCAGTAATTTTGTTTCGTGGCAAGTTAAAACGATACTTAATCCTTTGTTCTTTAAAATAGAGAGAATTTCTTCTAGGTCGCTTTGGGCCTTAGGATCGAGTCCTGATAACGGTTCATCTAAGATTAGTAGATCTGTGTCTTCAAGCATTGCCTGCATAATCATAACCTTTTGCTTCATTCCCTTAGAAAAATTAACAATTCGAATGTTACGAGCATCCTGTAAATTAAATAATTTAAGTAACTCATTTATTTTTAGTTGTAGTTGTTTTTTTGCCATGCCTCGAATACGGCCCATATGATGAAGATATTCTTCAGGCGTAAACAAAATATGTGAAGGGGTCACTTCAGGCACATAGCCAATTTTTAAAGATTGTCGATGTTTCACGATAGAACCGCTATCAGCATCGACTAATTCGGCAATAATTTTTAGAAGGGTACTCTTACCTGACCCATTCTTTCCTACTAGGGCTATAATTTGATTGGCACAAATAGAAAATGTAGCGTTTTCTAAGATTTCCTTACCTTTATACTGTTTAGAGATATTCTGTATTTCCATAATCGTATTCATCTTTACACACCTTTATTTTTCGGCTTTATTGTAAGTAATTCGTGTCTATAACCTACGATGTAAAATATTCAGCTATTAACTGTAAATTTAGTATAGATGAATAGTAGTTCTTTTGCTAATAGAAAGTTGGTGTAATTTTCTATTTTTGGGTAGTTTATGACCAATCAACATATCATGGGGTTGATTACCGTTCCGACTGCGCTTTGTGGGGTGCTGTCGCTACCTTTCACACAGTAAACATCCGCTGTGCTGCATGGTCTTATTTGTGACGCTAACTCATAAGAAGTCGCCATCCTCCACTCCGATCAACTTATTTCCTGGCTATATAAAAAGTTCTGCCCATTTTCAAGCAGAACCCTATAATTAAAACTTATCTCGATACTAAAATAAAGGAAATAATAGTAAAAATACCAAAAAGGTATAATATTCACTTCTTGTTTATTTTTAATAAATTATATTTTACTGTGTTACAATTAAGAGCGTAAATACCAGATTAATTAAGATGAATAAGTGCTAATTGATTGAAATTATTTTATTCTTAATATTGAACGGAGTGAGATCTATGCAAGGATTTCTAAATGATTTATTAGGAGCAATAAAAGATAATTTAAAACTTATTGGCTATTATTTTCTGGGTGTATTTTCAGTAGGAGCTTTTTTGTATGCTGTTACTTTTGTTTTAAAATTTATAACTGGAGCTTCTATTTAAAATTAAATAACCCCTAGAAAAAATCTAGAGGTTAAGTATGAATTAATAAATGTTATACATCCGAATTAATTTCGCTCAAAATAAAAAGGCCAAAACGTCGTCATAGAAAACGATTTAAACGTTAATTCCACTACTTCTGTATTTAAGTGGTAGTTTTTTGTACCAATACTCTTTAATTATAAGGATCGATATTTTTTTAAACTAATAATATTTAATGTAATAAATACAAGAGCGAAGCAAGCAAGGATCACTAAATCCACTAGAATTTCACTAAAGGAATATCCTTTATACATAACGCCGTTTAAAGCGTCAGCGGCATAGTAGAGTGGCATAATACGCCCGATATTTTGCAGCCACTCCACCATATTATCAAGTGGGAAAATACCTGAAAAGAAAATTTGCGGTACAATGACTAGCGGAATAAATTGCATCATTTGAAATTCTGATGCAGCAAAACTTGATAACAGAGCTCCTAATGATAATGATACAAGTGCAACGATAATATTGATTAGTAACACAAGCCAGATAGAGCCAACGTGTACGATATCAAGGACATAAACCCCGAATAGAACAATAATAGCCGTTTGAATAAATGCAAACAATCCATAACCAAGCATATAACCAGCAACAATTTCAGAACGTTTAATCGGTGTCGCTAGTAAGCGTTCCAATGTCCCTGAAGTTCGTTCTTTTAACAACGCTATACCTGTAATTAAAAAGACGAAAAAGAACACAAAGAAGCCTGTCAACATTGGGCTAAAAATATCAAAAATAGCGGTATTTTCATCGCCAAATACATACTCAGTCTTCAACTTCATCATTGCAGATTGTTCTGGCTGCAAAACTTGAGAGAGTTTCATTTTTAAAGCCTTGGCTGTAGACGGATCATCATTTAATAATGTGAGCTTCAATTGCGTTTGCTGAAAAGCTAACCAGCCATCATATTTTTCTTCTTTTAAATCGGCAATAGAAAAATCATTTTTTTCGATAACATGAAAATTCGCTGCTTCAAGCTTTTCAATGATGGATGCAGAACCATTTGATACAACTACTGTCATGTCAGGTTCGTTACTGTTAAAAACAAAATACATTAACGAAAGCACAAGAAGCGGTGCAAAAAATAATAAGGCGAGTGTACGTTTATCCCGGATCATTTGCTGCATAATTCTTGTAACAATTGCGCCGATTCTCATAGTGCTTCACCTCCAGCCTTTAAAAACACTTCATCAAAGTCTTTTGCCTGATAATGAGCTTTCAGATCATGTGGTGTTCCATGCGCAATGATATGACCATTGCGCAGCATTGCCAACTGATCACAGCGCTCAGCTTCATCCATTGCATGTGTCGTTACTAAAATTGTTTTATGCTCATCGTTTTTCAAACGAATTAACTCCTGCCAAATTTCTTTTTTCAATACGGGATCAATACCAACCGTTGGCTCATCTAAAATCAACAGCTTCGGGTTTTGGATAAGGGCAATTGCAAGGGATAATCTTCGTTTCATTCCACCAGAATAATTCAGCACCTTCCTATTTAAATCATCCGTTAAATGAACAAGGCTTGCAGCATAATTGACACGCTCCTCACGCTCTTTTTTTGATAATCGATAAAGCTTAGCAAAGAAATGAAGGTTCTCTTCACCGGTTAAATCCAAATATAGCGCATCAGATTGTGCCATATAGCCGATATCCGTCAGTAATTGTTTATGAGGGACAGTATAATTTAATACTTGAATACTGCCATTATCGGGTTTAATCATTCCCATAATCATTTTAATTAACGTCGTTTTCCCACAGCCTGAAGGACCAAGTAAGCCAATAAGTTCTCCCTTTGGAATTTCTAACGAAAGTGGGGCAATTACTTGTTTTTGCTGAAACTTTTTTTCAATGGAGTTTAATGAAATTGCATTGTTTCCCATATATCCATCTCTCCTTTACTGAACACAGTGTTGATACTTGAAATTTTAAGGCAGTGTATTAGGAATTACAATAAACAGATAACTAAAAAGTGTTAAGTAATTTTCGATGGAGATCAACATTTTTAAGCTAAATGAAATCAAAATGACATACTAAATAGTAAGCCATTCATAAATAACCATTTTACTAAATTAGATTGATGGAAATAAATAATATGGAATGCCGATATATAAGGTAAAATTGGAATATAAAACCTATTTAACCTAGTTGTGATCATTGAGGTAACGAGTAACTACTTTCAGCCAATGTCTTTTGGACCGAAAGCGTAGGGACAGATTAACATCAGCTGAAAGAAGTTATAGCCTCCGGAGGATGTCACAGAATCGAAGAGGCGTAAATAAAGTATTAGCCTAAAATCATCACATCTTTGCGATAACGGTGTGGTCCGTTACCGCTACCGCTTGCATAAGCACAAAGCCGATTCCAGTTGCAACTATGCCTAGGCATATTGATCGAAACCGCTAAATACTAATCAGAATCAAGTGATAATACAATGGGGGGTCTAAATGTCTATTCACGATATTATGAATTTTGAAACCAAACGAGCTATAAAAAATGCATTACTTATACAAATAGAGGAAGTAGGGTTTGAACGAATAACAGTAAAAAATCTTGCTATTACTGCTAACATTAATCGAGGAACTTTTTATTTACACTATAAGGATAAATATGAAGTAATGGAGGATTTGCAGCAGGAATTATTAAATGAATTAGCAAGCTATGTAAAAAACGTTCAACCACTAGATGCTTTTCAAACGATAAAAATAGGTCAACTTTATCAGCCATTTATAGCAGTGTTTAAATATATTAAAGAGCATGATAAAGCCTTTCGAGTAATTCTGGGGGAGCAGGGGAGCCCAGCTTTTAGTAAGAGGATGAAGAAAGTTTTTAGTAATCATATTTTGGACAGAATCTCTGTAATTCAAGAAGAAGGACTTGATCCAGAGTTTCAACCATATTTTGAAGCTTTTTTAACATCCGCGATTTTAGGTGTTATCCAAGAGTGGTTAGATAATGGAGATGATTTAAGCGTAGAGGAGTTAGCAATGATTCATTTTCGGTTATTGCGATTCCTTGGTGATTTGGCATCTTTGTAAAAGTTATACAAGAGTCTGCTTGCTCCAAGAAAGCAAGCAGATGTTTGCATTATAAATATAAATCACGTGTAACAAAAACACGAATTGCTAACATATAGCATAGCAGCCCGATTAAAAACAATGCCCCTAGCATCCAAAAAGACGAGCTATCTTGAGTCATTAATTTTTCAGGTGTAAACAATGAGTAAATCGTAAAGTACTTAAGCTTTTCTAAAGAACCGCCCATATTACTAAGCGCTTGAATTAAATAAAAAAGAATAGGAATTCCTGTACTATACGCGTAAGAGGTTCTTAAATCCTTACTACTGCAGGATACTAAAAAGCAGTAGCCACTAATGGCAAAATGTAAGAAAAAAAGACCGATATTTAATGTCAAGAAAGTACTTAAATCCAATTCATTTGGAAATAGAATACCTGAAAAGATGATAGCTATTAAAGTTGTTGCGGTGAGCAGTACCAAAATACTTGCAACCAAAAAAAATGCTTGCGTGAAGACAATTTTAAAACGTGTATTCGGTGTTGCAATTAAGTATGCCATAGAACCATTATCAATATAGCCCATTACTAATTTATTTGCCAACATAATAATGAAAACTAACGGTAAAACTAGTAATAAAAATCCATACAAATAGGTAGATAGAAATTCAATTAACGAATTACCTATGTTACTCATACCAAATGCTGACATCAATTCAGGCATTGTTTCGGTAAGTTTATTAAGAGTATTGCTCATCTCAGGGTTATACATATAGACGATACTAATGATATAGAGCATTAATACAGCGAGAATAATACTAAAAAGTTTAATCGTAGTTAGCATCTCATGTTTAAGCAAAGTAAAGTTCATCATTCTTTCCCTCCGCTTTCGTAGTAATGCATGAATATGTCTTCAAGTGATTGTGAAATGATATCGAGGTCATTAATTTTATAGTCTGCTAATGTATGAAGTAATGTTTGGACATTACCTTGAACTTTTATAATGGCTTGTGTTGGACCGATTTGTTCAATTTTAAGTTGCTCTCCTAAGAAACGAGATAGCTCTTGCTCACTTTGAAATTCAATTAAAAACTTTTTAGACTTTCGCTTTTTTAAGTCAGCAATTGTTTCTGTTGCAACAATTTTCCCTGCATTAAGGATCGCTACACGGTCACAAGTTTTTTCAATTTCTTCAATCATATGAGAGGACATAAATATGGTTGTGCCTTTTTCTTTTTCAGCTAAAATAAAATCGATAAACTTTGTTTGTATAAGGGGATCTAATCCACTTGTCGGTTCATCTAGAATGACAATTTCAGGGTTATGCATAAATGCGCAAATTAAACCTACTTTTTGCTTCATACCTTTTGACATTTTCTTAATAAGGCCAGTGGCATTTAATTCAAAGTATTGCATGAGTTCATGAGCTCTTGTTAAATCATGTAACCCTCGCATTTGGGCAATAAATTTGATGAATTGTTGTCCAGTCATTTTATCGATAAACGCAATTTCCCCAGGTAAATAGCCTACAAATTTTTGAATTTCAGCGGTAGATTGGCGACAATCTAACCCTTTTATGAAACACTGTCCTTCTGTTGGTTGTAAGAAGCCCATTAAATGCCGTATTGTAGTAGATTTGCCGGCACCATTTGGACCTAAAAATCCGAACACTTCACCTTTTTCGATTTGTAATTCCACATTCTGAACACTATAAAAATCCCCAAACTTTTTAGTTAAATTATTGACCTCGATTATTGCCATACACTTCACCTCTTGGACTGTCCTTTATAATGATTATAAGACTATTTTTCAAAAAATAAATGACTATAAAAAAGAACATGAATGGCTTCTTTAAAAAGACTCTTTCATGTTCTTTTGCATAGTGATGTCAATGTTACATGTAATTGAAGACATTTATTCTCCATAATAATCATTCAGTGCTACTTCTAAACGTTCTTCTAAGTGCTTCGAAATATAACCCAACACAAATTGCTCCTTCTCCATCTCAATTTGAGAGGAACGAAAAGTTTTTCTGAAAAAGCCTGCCTTATTTTCCATCGCAAATTGCTGTAATGCTTCTGTCCGTAATGTCGACACAATTTCATTTTCAATATGACGCTCGCGAATTTTTTGAACAATATCCTTTACGCTACGCTCTTGCAGTTCTGAAATTTGTTTTTGTAGATTTTCATTTTCTTGTTTAAGTTCAACTGTATCTTTTTGAATCTCTTCTACTTGAAGCTCTGATTCCGAGGATACTAATTGAATGTTTTGTGCGAGAAAGTCTTGATTGATCGTTACTTGTAAGGAGCCATGTTCTTCGTTTGGCGTAATACTGAAAAGTCCTGTTTGTATCATTTGTTGTAGAACATTTCCAAGAATATCAACTTTATTCGCTAAATCATCAGTGCCCATAGTTGTCGCAGTTATTTGATGTTTGAAAAGTTGACCGTTGTCATCAATCCCTAGTAAAAGTTTTAAGCCTCTGACGCGGTGTTTATCTTTTAGCAGTAAAATCATACGAAGTCTTAAGATGGCAGGAAGATTCAAACGAATATTGGTGCTTGGGCTATTCGAAGCATTATCAAAAATATACTGTTCAAATGGTTTAATGTAATAGCGAAGCATCGCATCCGTAATTTCAAACCAACCTGCGACTTCTGCAATGGAATAATGATTTGATTCTTCAATATGCGCTAAATAGTTGTCATTATAAAGTATTTCTTCTAAAGGCGTATTTTTTATTTCGACAAACAATGGGTCATGTTGCACAATTCCGAGTACCGTTTCTTTTGCATCATTTAGTTTTAGCATCCTTTTACACCCCACTTTATTTTTCCGAATAACCCTATATAGGTTTCTATTCTACTGGAAGCAATTGTATGACTATTTTGTGTAGGAAATAATCAATAGAACTAATGACCTAAAAACCTTTTCTGACTCTTAACAGAAATTTAAGTTGTATAAAATGGGAGAAATGTTGAAGTATATAGTTTAGAAGGGAACTCCTATGGAACACTGCTGCGAAGTGGGACATAGGACGCCCCGAGAAAAGCATTAGTATCATTGAAGCTATTAATTTTGTAGTCACTGAAAACAAAGATTTAATCAAAGTTAGCACATTCTAGTAAGCTGTAATAAGTGAAAATACGTTTGAATAGAGGGCATCCAATACACAAGATAGCTTAACGGCTTAATACTAGTAAAGTGAGTGTTGCATCGATTGCAATGAAATCACAGGAAAGATTGGTCAAAACGAAAAAGAGCCATCTCCTAAAAAAGAAATGGCTAAAAAGTAATTACAGGAGTGAACACGTTGAGGGATCGCTAAGCGAATATGCTTAACACTACTATAACTATGTTGTAATTGTAGTTTTGTATAGTTGAAGGACTTGGAAATTAAATAAAAAATAAAAAGTCGCAGCGTTTGCAGACACTATCAAACTCATGAACAATTTGAAGATTAAACTAGAGCGATTATAATATTTCTTTAAAAAACTCATAAAATCCCATATCCATCGGAATAGCCCAAATAAAGAATCCAAGCAGCGCAATCGGTCCAAGTAATAAATGATAAATCTTAATCGGTAATATTTTTCCGAGTAAGGCTTTATAAATTGCTACACAAACCGCCATTATTGCAGGTAATAATAATATAGGCGGAATAAAACAAAGCAGTCTTCCGATAAAGTATATACCCGGAAATATGTCCAAAAACATATCCGTTAATCACCTCGTTATGTATATTTTGTAAATGATAACATAAAAAAGCCACAGCTTCGTCACACGCTAGAAGGTGCTTACAACATTATTATATACCCTAAAAGGAGGGCAAACCTATGCTATTAACGCAAGACAAGCTAGACGCAATGATTATAGAATACCACCGGATGGTTAATGCCATCAAAGAAATGCCCGCAAAAATGGTTATTGGGATAAAACAGTACAATAGGGTATCGAGGCTACACTACCTAAGACAGCAGGGTGTCAGTGATCCAATTATCGAGGAGGCTATTAGACGTGCAAAGCCTTCTTGATAGAGTACAAGGTCAAGTGTATTTACAAACCATCAAAGAGTGGATGTAGTATTGAAAATAAAAACATCCAACATTGTTTATTATTTTTCCTTACATAATCTAAAGTTTTCAGATTCCACATATACCCCGTCCGAATATTTTTTGGTAACCCAAGTGCCAAGTTAAAAATGCCTTGTACCCCACATGAGAATACGATAAAAAATCACTCTACATAAAGAACATGAAAACATAGATTTCATGATAGTTATCCCAATATAAAAAAGGTAAATAATGTGAACTCTTAAGAAAAACTTAAGAAATCTCCTCGCAATTCTTTAAGAAATACCTTTTATAGTAAAAGCATCTAATAATTACTCATGATCGGGGAGAAAAATTATGCAATTAATAACGTTCCTTACTGAATTTATAAAACATCCAAAAACTATAGGTGCGATTTCACCTAGTTCAAAAAAACTAGCCAGAAAAATGGTCGAAACAATTCGTTTTAACAATGCCCAATGTATTGTTGAACTAGGTCCTGGTACAGGTTCATTTACGAGAGAAATAATGAAAAGAAAAGAGCAGTCAACAAAGTTAATTCTGATTGAGAATAATGAAATTTTTTGTGAAAAGCTACGTAAACAATTTGAACTTGAGCCCAGTGTAATCGTTATCCATGGGTCGGCTGAGGATTTATGCATGTACATGTCTGCATTAAATATCGAAAAAATTGACTATGTTGTATCTGGATTACCTTTTACATCTTTGAATCCTGCCGTTTCCTCACGTATTTTACGGAATGTAAAAGATTGTTTAAAGGACGGTAAATTTATTACATTCCAATATTCACTTGTTAGGAAGTCCTTTATCCAAAAATACTTTGAGGATATTTCACATGAAAAAGTATGGATTAATTTGCCACCTGCCTATGTGCTAAGCTGCAAACTTGGAAATGTGAGGGCTAGTTAATGGGGCTACAAGATCTTTTATCGTATATCGAACAATATGGTTATTTTGCTTTGTTTTTCAGCTTATGGCTAGGAATCGTGGGTATGCCACTCCCAGATGAGATGATCGTGATGAGTGGTGGCTTTATGTCTTCGTTAGAAAAAATGAGCGTGTTAACAGCTTTTGTCATAACTTATCTTGGTGCAGTTTCAGGACTTTCCTTAGGATTTATCCTTGGTAAAGTGTTTGGCCATAAAATACTTGATAAATTGGTGAAAAAGAACAAAGCTAAGTATTTATTAAAGTCAAAAGAACTATTAGATAGATATGGTCATTTCGCTTTAGTTATAAGCTATTTCATACCAATTGTGAGACATATAATTCCATACTTAGTAGGTATGAACAACATGTCATTTAAAAAATACGCTTTGTATTACTACTCAGCAGGCTTTGTTTGGACATTTATATACTTTACACTTGGTTTGTTCTTTGGAAAACACATTGAAAACATTTCCATACTAGCAACAAAATACGGTTTATATTTTGGCGCTTTTGTCGGTATTATAGGCTGTATTTATTATTTTTATCGACGAAAATTAAAGACGGTATTGTAATTTTATTATTTTTATATACGAAAAATAAAAAAATAGTTAAAATTAGGAACTGTAAATATTAGTAGGAAATATATTGCATGAAATTGGTGGGATTAGATGAGTCAAGAAACAATACTGATAGTTGATGATGAAAAAGAGATTAGAAATCTTATTGCAATTTATTTAAAAAATGAGGGCTATGATGTTCTTGAAGCAAGTGATGGAGAGGAAGGCTTAAGTCTTTTAAAGAAGCATCAAGTACATTTAATTGTCCTAGATATTATGATGCCAAAAGTGGATGGCATCGAAATGTGTATGAAGGTAAGGGAAATAGCTGAGATGCCAATTATTATGCTGTCAGCAAAATCTCAGGACATGGATAAAATCGTAGGATTAACATTAGGAGCCGATGATTATGTTATAAAGCCCTTTAACCCTCTAGAGCTAATTGCGCGCATAAAATCTCAGCTTCGTAGATATATCAAAATGAATCGACTAGAGATGCTGAACGAAAATGAGATAGAGATTGGTGATATGCGAATTAATACCGATACACATGAAGTAATCGTCAACAATGAAAAAGTGAAGCTTACGCCAAGGGAATTTTCAATTCTTGAATTACTTGCAAGAAATCAAGGCATTGTAATGAGTGCTGAGCAAATTTATGAAAAGGTTTGGAAGGAAGAGGCTATACAGTCTGAAAATACGGTAATGGTACATATACGAAAAATTCGAGAAAGAATTGAGACAACACCAAGAAATCCTCAATATATTAAAACAGTATGGGGAGTAGGTTATAAAATTGAGAAAGATCATTAAGCCTATACTTTTCTTATTAAAAAAACTAAAAATGTTCATTGTAACTGCTATAACAAAAGTTCGGCGAAGCATTAGAATTCAATTATTGACGACTTTTATTCTTTGTGCATTTTTAAGTTTACTTGGAGCAAAAGCCGCACTTTCGTTTGCTTTGAATATCAACCCGGCAGTTAAGATTGATTATAGTCAAGGGATGCAGGAAATAAATGATCAAGCGCAGCGTGCCGCAGATCTAGCCAGCAATGAAAATAGTTTGGAAGCATTACAGCAAATGATTGAATCAGAAAATGATAAATTTGAAATGGAACAAAGTGCATTAAAAGTAATCGTTACCGATGAGAACGGAAAGGTTTTATACAAAACAAAGCAAGTGGAAGAGAAACAAATCAATTTGCATTATAAGATTCGGAATGTAATGGACTTTGCGATTAACCATCCACTCAATAATTATGAGGTACCAGCAATCGAGCAATTGAGGCAAGAATTCATTGCATTTTATCCTTTAACTATAGAAGATAAAAACCTATATTTGTTTGTCAGCGGTATTCCTGAAGGGATGGTTATCGCAAGTTCGAATGAGGGCCTTATCCCATTATTTAGTGCAATTGTTGTTTTTACATTTTCATTCTTATATATAACAAAACGAAAAATGAAACAAATTGAGGCATTAGCGGAGGGGGTTAAGGAAATCGCAAAAGGAGATTTAACCTATCGAATTGAGAAAAAGGGCATAGATGAAATAGCTTTATTAACAGAGAATGTCAATCATATGGCTGAAGCAATTATGACCAATATAGAAATGGAACGAAGGATTGAAAAACAAAAAAATGAATTAATTACTAATGTCTCGCATGACCTACGAACACCACTTACTTCGATTATGGGTTATTTACGATTGTTAAGAGATGAGAGGTACGATACGAAGGAGCAGTCTGATGAATATTTAAAGATCGCTTTCTCCAAATCCGAACAGTTAAAAAACTTAATTGATGATCTATTTGAATATACGAAGCTAACGAATGAAAGCATAATCCTTGGGAAGCAAGAGGTATGTATGAACGAACTTCTCGATCAGTTAATTGAGGAGTTGATTCCGCAAGCGGAGGAAAACCATCGTATATTTATTAAAAATTTCTCGGAGGAGCGGATCTTCGCTACAGTAGATTCTGAAAAAATTGTCAGGGTTTTTGATAATTTATTAATGAATGCCATTAAATATAGTACAGGTAATGGCGAGATTTTTGTTTCTCTTGAAAGAAAAGAAAGTAATGTTCAAATCTGTGTCGCTAATGAAAGTGATGAATTTACATCCGAAGAGCTAACGAGCTTATTTGAGCGATTTTATAAAAAAGATCAATCTAGAACAAGTGTAGCGGAAGGTTCGGGGCTTGGTCTTGCTATTGCTAAAAGCATTGTAGAACTACATGGGGGTAAAATTGGCGCGAAGTATACAGATGGTATGTTGCAATTTAGCATCGAACTTCTTGTTACAGCTTTATAAATAGTAAGGTAGCATTTAATTCATCACCAAAAGTTACGGACTTTTGTTAAAACGTTTACTATGCAAATAGTTGATTGTAGTGGAGACTGGGCGACTCCTCGGGGATCAGCGTTTCAGATGAGACCCTGCAGCGAAGCGAAGTGGCTCATCGAACGCCCCCAGGAAAGCGCCCAGTCGGAACGGAAATCAACCCCAAGTTTTGGTGATGGTATATTTAATGGTAAAATGCTACCTTTCTTCATGGGCGAATTAGTTGCTCAATAGTGAGAATATGATTGGTATTAGAGTCAGGGAGGCTCTTTTGCAAGTGCATAAAAATATTATTGTCCTTCGTAACAATTTGAATTTCTGTGTAGCGATATTGTTGTTGGACTTCTTGAATATATTCTAAAATTTTCAATATATGAAGTGGGTCTTTCATTTCTACTTCGACAAAAAAAGGTAGTGTTAATTGATGTAAACTTAAGCAACCGCGACGAATCCAAATTGCTTCATTGACGTAATAACGGATAGGTAGTTGACGATTACTTGCGATAAATAAGTCCATTTATATCTCCTTTTTATATCATGATGTAAACAGTGATGGATAGCATTTCTAAATCGTGGATAGAACATTTAAATTGATGGATAGAATCCCCAAATGATGGATAGAGAATCCTCAAAGAAATGGATGTGCATACATCAATCGTCATTAAAAAATAGTTTAACGCAATTGATTGTACTTCGTCATCATAGAAGTTCATTCAAGAATTTCTTCTCTAATTACGTCAATACTAGAAGTTATATCTGGCTATAAAAGGGGTCATATTGATGAAGAAAATAATGCTATTTACATTATTGCTACTTTTTGCAGTTTGCTTTAGACCACTATTTGCTCACGCTAACGAGAACCAGAAAGAAGACTTAATGAAAATTGTAAACAGATTTATGCCATCGAATGCGTCCCTTATAAGCCCTGAAAACCCTTCCTCTAAACGCCCAATTCAACTCTATGACTTTGATCACGATGGACAAAAAGAAATAATATTTACGTTTAAAGTTAAAGCAATAAATCAACCATCGCCTTCTCAGTTTGGATTAATAGTGCTAAAAAAACACAATACAGATTGGCGAAAGATTTTGGAAACTAAAACGGATGGAGTCGATTTGGATTTTTCTGGTTTGGTAGATATTACTGGTGATGGCACAAAAGAGTATTTATTTGGTGTGACAATTGGAGCGGCGATGGGCAGCAATCTGGAAGTGTTCCAATGGATCAATAACTCATTCGAAAAGATTGCTGAAGTTCCTTATCATAAAATAGACTTTGTAAATGGTGTACAAAAAGTTGGTCTAGCAGTTTGGCAAATGTATATTGGTGATAGCTATTTAGTGGATGTACTAAAATGGAATGGTGAAAAGTTGGTCTATAACGAAGAATTATATTCTCAATACTATCCGATCATCGAAAAGTTTTATAAAGAAAAAATTTCAGAAATGGATGCCTGGTTTTATTGGTATTGCCTTGCAGATGCCCAAATTAAAGCCAATAAATTTGATGAAGCATCTAAATCGATTCAAAAGGGAATTTCGTTAGTTAAAAAATCAGTCATGCATGAAGTAATCCAAGACTTTAATGATTTAACTAAAAGGCTGGAGAACAAAAGAAAATAATAGAAATCTTAATAACGGTCAGTTTCTTAAATGAGCTGTATAGTATCACCAAATTGTTCCGGGAACGGACTGTTATGTTTATGAAACTTTAGAGCGACTAAGATGTTCTAAATGCTGTTATCGCTAAAAACGCTAAGACAAGTTAATCATTCTGTCTAGCGTTTTTTTATTGATATTTGTAAGTGATTACATTTTAAGGAATTGAAAAGAAGAGCCTACATTGGAAGATGTGTTTTTACATTTAACCGGTAGAGCTTTAAGGAATTAGGGGGGACTATGATGTTTTTAGCACTTATTCGTAAACAGTTAAAAGTATTGTGGCGTCACCCTCAAGAGCTAGTCATTTTACTATTAATGCCGATAGGACTAATAACTATTTTAAGTTTTGCGTTAGGCTCATTAATAGATGGAGATAGTAGTCCAATTAATGTGAAGGTTGCGATTGTACAACATGAGGATGAGCAGCAAGAGTTGGTGACGATTTTGCAAGAATCACATGGTGAGAAATGGGCCGATGTACATTCACGAGAAAGCCTGAAACAAATGCTACCTATTTCTAGGCTCTTGCAATTGCTAGAGCAGGAAGAGATGCAACAATTTATTACTGTTTCTCAGATTGAGTCAAGTGATTTGGATGCGCTCAAAAAAGAAGGAGAGTACGATGTAATACTTGAAGTACCAGCCGGATTTACAAAGCAATTTTATACATCATTTTTCGCGAAAGGAGAAATTCCTGCCTTACATGTGTATTTAAATGAACAGAAAGAAATTGCTTCGACGATTACACAAAATATTTTAGAGTCATTTCAATATCAATATACGCTTATGGCAGAGCTTAGTTCAAAAGGGTTATTAACGCAGGATGTTAAATTGCCGACAGCAGATTTTTCATCTACCGTTAAGACGGTGAATCAACAGGAGCCTGTCTCAACGAGTGTATATTATACATTTAGTATGACGGTCATGTTTATTTTATATATAGCAGGGACACTTTCCAGTCAAGCATTTTTAGAAAAGCATATGCATATTTTTGATCGTATTTTACTAGCAAATATCAATCCGATGATTTATTTATTATCGGTTATTGTTTCAACTGTTATTTTGTCATTCATTCAAGTGTCCATTATATTTGGAGTTGTCTATCTTATGCTTGATATTTCATTTGTACAATTGCCTTTACATTTACTCGTGACATTGATGCTGGCAATTGTTGTTGGGAGCATTGCAGCATTACTATCAGCAGCTAACTACCGCTTTAATTCGGCAGAGTTTTCTAATTTGTTTAGCTCAGTTTTCGTATCAATTTTAGCTTTATTCGGCGGTAGCTTCTTTAATGTAAGTTCCTTTGCGCCGACTCTTGCGAAAATTGGGAGTTGGACACCGAATGGAGCAGCCTTACAAAGTTATTTAACGATACAGCAAGGAGGAGGGCTTGGCCAAATTTCATCTTATTTATGGATATTAATGGCTGTAGCAGTGATTTGTACAACAATCGCCTTTTTATTGTTCCCGAAAAGAGGTGGTATTGCATGATCCATATACTCAAGACAAAATTTTTATTATTAAAAAGAAAGCCTGGCGCTTTAATTGCAACTACTATCATTATTTGTCTTTATGCGTATTTGATAGGGCATGGACAACAAACAAAACAGCCTATTGCTATCCATTCGACTTTAAGTGAGGAAATGACAAAGCAAGTACTGACTGAGTTAGAAAGTAATAAAAATTATGAATTTACGATTTATAGTGAGGGTGAAGCAACAAAATTAGTTGAAACAGGTAAAGTCGATGTAGCAATTTTTTTACAGGAATCAAGCTATAAGTTACTGGTGGCTGTTGATTTTATGAATTCCAAAATTGTTCAACATGAACTAGACCAAATTTATAGTCAAGTGGTTCAAAATGATGCGATGATAAAAGCTTTTCCTACGCATTTGCAAGATGAGGTAACAAGTGTGATCGCAGTAGCGAAAACAGCACCATCATTTAATATACAGTATAAAAACTTTTCTAATGAAAAAGGATTAAAATGGGATAACGGACTTCACACTCTATTTGGCTTTGCGCTATTTATGGTTATTTATACGGTAGCTAACGGTGTTAATCATATCGTCATGGAGCGTAGAAATGGTATTTGGAATCGTTTAACGGTTTCAAGTATTAGTAAATGGGAAGTATATACGGCTAACCTAGCTTATGCGTTTTTATTAGGCTATCTACAAATCGTATTAGTATTTTGTATTTTTTATTTTGGCGTTGGTGTAGATTTTTATGGAGGGTTTGTAGCGAGTTTAATTGCAGTCATACCCTTTTTATTGTGTATCGTTGCATTATCTATTTTTATCGCCTCTGTTACGAATACACCTAGTAAATTTAATACAGTGATGGCGTTCATTGCAGTACCATTTGCGATGCTAGGTGGCGCCTATTGGCCATTAGAAATCGTTTCGTCTAAAGTAATTTTAGCTTTATCTTATATTTCACCAATCAAATATGGTTTAGAGATTTTAAAAGGTGTGACGATTAATGCTAGTTCTTATGTAGAGTTATTACAACCTTTAAGCCTACTATTATTTATTACAGTCGTATTTATGGGCATTGGCATTAGTGTTTTGGAGAAGAAAAGCTAAAGTTTAAGTATGCTAATATGTATCTTCAACTGTAAATGTAGTCATAATAAATACTGCACCTACAACTATTATATATCTAACAGTTGTGGTGCAGTTCATGAACGACTTACTTACTCTTATTTTAGTGAATATCACGCTTTTTGAAGTTACCACCACGTACTTCTGATACATCAGAAATAACTACGAAGGCACCTTCATCGATATCTTTAATAATCGACACAAGTTTATTTTCTTCCATACGGTTAATGACACAGTTTAATATATCCGTTGGTTCATTAGAAAAACCGCCACGTCCTTTTGTATATGTAACACCACGTCCTAAACGAGCTTGAATCGCATCACCAATTTCCTCTGACTTTGCACTGACAACACGAACATCTTTTGATTTTTCTAAACCTACTTGAATAATATCGATAACGTTTTTCGCAATATAGTACGTTAAAGCTGAGTATAATGCGCTCTCTAAGCCAAAAATAAAGCTTGCCCCTAAGAAAATAAAGGCATTAATAAATAATATAATATCCCCGACTGAAAACGGAATTTTACGTGATAGCAACACGGCTAAAACCTCAGAGCCATCTAAAGCCCCACCGTTACGTAAGACAATCCCAATCCCAACACCTAGTAGCATACCACCAGATAAAACAATTAATAACGGATCATTTGGACCTAAAATTGTTTTAACATCATGCATAAGCACTGTGGAAATAGAAAGAGCTGCTATTCCAGTACAACTCATCAATGCAAAAGTTTTACCTACTTGTTTGTAGCCAATCCAAATAAAAGGAATATTTAATACAAAGAGCAGTACGCCTAATGGAATACCAAAGAGGTGTGCTCCCATAATACTAATACCTGTCACGCCACCATCAATGACATCGTTCGGTATTAATACCGCTTCTAGTCCATATGCTGCGATGATGGCGCCAATTATAATCATGATAAATTTTCGTGTGTTTTCAACTGTCTTTCTTTTTTTCATAAATCTTCTCCATTTCTTTACGTAAAAATATTACTTAAGGTTTTGGAATAATATTTATAGCAATTGTTTTTGTCTCAGTCTCTTTGCTTGAGTCGGCCATATTATAGTATTTAATTATTAAATCGTTTAATTCATTTTCAAAACTCATAAATTGAGTAGTCGTTAATGTCAAATCGATAAATGAGAAAGTTGCTAAATCTGCAAGTCTTTCTTCTTCATCAAGTGAATTTAAATAATTTTGATATTGTGATAGTAAAGCTAATTGATAGTTGGAAACATAATTTAATTTTTGTTTGATTGTTAGTTGTGTCCAATCCTCCTGACTAAGTTTTTCTGCTCCTTCATTTAATGCATAAAATTTTTCTGTAACAGAACGTACTTTTCGCTCTTTCACAATTTTTATGATGTTTTCATCCATTAAAATTTGGATGTGACGATACAAAGTAGCTTGAGGTACATCCTTTATGATAGAAATCATCTCCAAAGTGCTTAAGCCTTCTTCTTTATCGTGCATGAGAGCTTGTAAAATTTTCATTCTCACAGGGTGCATTAAAACCTCTGCTTTATTCCGCATAAAAACGATCCTCCTATCAAATGGAATCAAGGGAAGCAATCAAATGTTATCAATATGAGAACATTATCAATAAATATACTATCTATTTTTTATACAGATGTACAGTAGAAAGGTAATGAAATTATTTACATCTTCTGTTATCATTATCAATAATGATAATGAATGGGGGGTTTAGGAATGAAATTACACTATGGTTTTGATGATCTAAGGCAATTGGATTGGGCAAGTATACTTCCAATCATTTTGCCATTTTTATTCGTAGGATTTGTTCTAATCATTGTTGCTTTATTCGATTTATATCGGCACCGAGATACGCGAGAAAACATACTGATGTGGACAATTATTATTTTGTTCTGTAACTCAATTGGTTCTGTTCTGTACTTCATTATTGGTAGAAAGGATGTAAATAAACATGCGCTTAGAGATTAAAAATATTACGAAAAAGTTTAAACAAAAAACAGCCGTGAATGATTTTTCAATGGCCATTGATTCCAATGAGTGTGTTGGATTAATTGGACCAAATGGAGCGGGGAAATCCACGTTAATTCAAATCATTGCAGACATTCTAAATGCAGACGAAGGTGAAATTCTTCTTGATGGTCAAAAGATTTCATCTATGAGAAATCAAATTGGTTATTTACCTCAGTATCCTAATTTTTTCTCATGGATGACAGCATTTGAAACATTGTCCTTTATGGGAAAACTTTCAGGCATATCAAAAAATGAATTGCAGAAAGAAATTCCATTACTTTTAGAAAAGGTAGGCTTAGGGAACGAAGCACATAGTCATGTCGGGGCATTTTCAGGTGGTATGAAGCAACGCCTCGGCATTGCACAAGCATTGTTGCATAAGCCAGCTTTAATAATTATGGATGAACCGGTATCAGCGCTAGATCCAATAGGAAGAAGAGAAGTGTTAAATCTATTAAAAGAGATAAAAAAAGAAACGACAGTTTTACTATCAACGCATATATTGAGCGATGCGGAGGAAATTTGTGAGCGCTTTATAATGATTAAAAATGGTCACAAAATAGAGGATGCTACCAAATCAGAGTTGCTTGAGCGCCATCAAGAATCAGTTATCTTTTTAATGATTCGCAAGGTAGATTTTCAGTGGTTAACAATGGTTGAACAATTAGCTTATGTGCAAAAAATCGAAAGCTGTCAAAATGGCTTCAAAATATACGTTGAAAATTTGGAAACAGATGCTAATCGATTAATACAGCACGGACTGGATTCAAAAGTGATGTTTACTAAATTTGAAGTGGGTATTCAAGACAATCTAGAAGAAATATTTTTAGAATTGGTGGTGTAAGTAAATGAGTGCTTTTATCGAATTAAGCAAAAAAGAGGTTCATCAAATGGCCAGGGAGTTTAAAATATTGTGGCTGCCAATTGTATTTATTTTACTAGGGTTAACACAACCGATAATGATGTATTATTTACCTGTTATTTTACAATCGGCTGGTGGTGTTCAAGGTATACTAATTGATCCTACGATGGCAAAGCCTGTTGGACAGGAGGTACTTGCCTCAACATTAAATTCACAGTTTGATCAGCTAGGCATTATTATTCTGGTCGTCGCTACTATGAGTATTATCCAAGGAGAGAAAGCAAATGGCATGATGGCATTTATCCTAACAAGACCAGTATCGATAGCTTCTTATTTAAAAAGTAAAATCATCATCCATTATATGATGGCTGTTAGCTGTATAGCTCTTGGCTATGCAGTGTCCTATGGCTATTCAGCGTACTTATTTACTACTGTTCCTATGACACAAGCTTTTTGGGCATTAGTATTTTATTGTGTTTGGTTGTTATTTATCATTACGTTTGTTGCGATGATGAGTACATTTTTTAACAGTACGGCATTTATTGCGCTAATAAGCATTGTTAGTCTATTAATATGTCGTTTTATCGCTGGGCTACATCCGTTAATAGACATTGTTAATCCTGCTAGTAATAGTATGTATGCAACAAATATTCTAATGTCGGGTGATGTGGAATCTTGGTATGGCCTCAATATTGTAGGAACATTGCTGTTCGTTTTATTGATGATCATTACTATGCAAAGTTTTATTGCGAAAAAGAAATTTTAACTTCTTTCGGAAAAGTGTTTGGGTAGCGTGAGTGAAATAAAATAGAGTGATTCGGGCTATTAACTGCACATCCTATGAAAACACCTGAGTGACCTGATTCCCAAGGAGTCGCACAACCACTACTAAACCAACTTATTTTCATGCTAAACGTTTTTACAAATGACATCCCTTTTTTAGCGATAAGCCATATGAAAGGAAACGTGAACAATTGAATGTAAAAATAGATCCAATGAGTAATATTCCTTTTTATCAACAGTTAACCCAGCAACTACTTTTTGAAATAGCGACAGGAAAAATTTGCGAAAATGGTGTTTCATTGCCCTCTATTCGTGATTTAGCAGCAAAAACAAACCTTAATCTTCATACCGTTCATAAAAGCTACAAGGAGCTTCAGAAGAAGGGAATAATCGCTATAAAACCTAACTCAAAAGCAACTGTTAATAAGCCTACTGAAGCAAAGGGTGTTAGCCTTCAACAGATTTCTATAAAGGTAGAACAAATAATGTGTGAAGCTTATGTTTTAGGTATTAGCGAATATCAATTACAGCAGCTGTTTCATGAGAATATAAGAAAATTTTATATTGAGCCTTAAAAAAAGAGATGACTTCTGCAATGAACAGAAGCCATCTCTAACTAATTAGAGTGAATTTTAGAAAACTCATCCTTGGTCATGCCAAAATAGATCTCGTCATAAAAGGAACCATTTGTATAAATCATATTTCTTAATCGGCCTTCTTCAACAAATCGCAGTTTTTTATGTAGAGCTATTGAAGATGCATTAAAGGAGTAAACACAAATTGTTGCTTTCTGATAGCGAAGTTCAAAGAAATAATGCTTTAAAATCGTTAAAATCATATCTTTTGCATACCCTTTTCCTCTATGTGGAGGAAATACCGTTATAGCATAGTCAAATGTCCCATTCTTTCCATCACAACCAGAAACCTCAATTGTCCCCACGACATTGTTTGAAGCATCCTCTGCAATCCAATAAAAATCATCACTGTCAGTAGATGCCCCTTGTGATATTTCATTTATCCATTCTTCAATTTGCTGATTTGTCCGAGGGAAAGCGACTGAATCAAGGTTTTTAAGTATATCATCGTCTAAATTTTCAAATATATGAATGTCTTCAGACTTCGGCGCTCTTAACCGTATTTTTGCTCCGCGCCAATAGGAAACTTTCATTGAACTCATCTACCTTTCTAATTTGTATAGTTAAATTATACCATTGAAATTGTGTAGAAAAGAACCACTAAAGAGTTCATTACTTTTACAATTGTTTATTAACAATACAGCCACAATAGTTGTAACCACAAGGACATGCAAGTTCGAAGGGGCTAACATTGCAAATAGCAGCAGGGATTAAAGCTCAAGGAATTAATGTTCCTCCTCCTACAAAGATCGCTATTTTTTGTCTTAAAGCTGTTAAAGTAGCAGTACCACCACAAATAGCACTGCCAAACAAACTACCGAAGGAACTGCTTAGGAAATATTTGAGAAGCGAGAACGTCTATGCCTGTAATGGTGCCCACGACTGCTAAAGTGACGCCTGCAATTCCCTTTGTTCATACAGCAGCTAGGCCCACACCGAAATCGTTAACAGTAACGTGTGAAGCCTCGGGTAATTAGTTACCAATAGTTACATAAATCCGGAATCTACTAGATAGGGATTAATTGAAAAAAGAGCGATAAAAATATCGCTCTAAAATATGATAAAATGGCAATTCTTTTCTTAGGTTCTTTTCTAACAAACGACTTGTTGAGCTTGCTTTTTTTGCTTTAAATGATGGGGGTATGACCAGTGCGTCCACATATGTAAATTTTGTTCAAATGGACCTCGTTTATTTTTTTTCAAGTAGAAAAAGCTCGCTACACATTGCAAACTATATATAATAAGACCTAACAAAATGCCATTAAAGACACCTAGTTTTCCATACAACCCTAAGCCATAGCCATAAAAGATAGTCGTACAAATAATGGATTGCATTAAATAATTTGTTAGCGATAGTTTACCAACACATTCAAAGACCTGTGAAATAATAGAGGTATGCCAAAATTTATACAGTAAGGCAGCTAAACACACATACCCTAACGATAATAACATCGCGCCGCCCATCGAAAACATAGGAGAAAAACTATTTTCCATTAATCCTAGAGACTTGCACAACAGCCCAATTGGTACAAGAAGTGCCCCTAGCATATACCGCTTTTTCTCCTGCTCCATATTTTCAAATGCTCGTACTTTGGCTAAACCCATCCCTACTAAAAATAACGGTAAATGTAAAACTAATCCAAATATCACGTTAGCTATATAAACTAAAGGATCTTCCATTCCTGGCTTTTCAGCATGTTTACGAAAATCATATGTTTCTGCAAAAGTACCATTTACATATGTATGACTTTCTTTTTCAATATAAGTATCAATCCTTTGCTGTTGCTTCATTGAGACCTCACTTGGTCCATACAACAGCATAGTAGAAGTAACAAACAGTATCCCTGCAGAAAACAGTATCCCTGCCCAAATAAATGTAGTTTTTGCTTTTCGATGGATAAAAAGAATTAATAAAGGGATCGTTACACCATAGATTACTAAAATATCACCCTCCCAAATAACTGAATGTAGCCAACCTAATGCAAGAAGACCAATACTCCGACGAAGAATTACCCATCTACTTTTTCTGCCTTTTCGGTGTACAGATTCTACTAGTTTTATAAGTGAAAAGCCGAAAAGCAATGTGAAAATCGGCATAAATGAGTCCACAACAAAAACTTTCAAGAAGTACAGTGCACCTTCATCAAGCTGTGATAAACCACTTATTTCATCCTTTCCTATGATTCCATATTGAAAAATAAGCAAATTCGCGAGTAATATCCCAAGTAAACTAAATCCTCGCATACAATCAATAAAAGAAACTCGTTTTATTCCCAAAAATGTAACCTCCCAATTCATTATTTTGCTATTAGAGCAAAGCGCACCTCTACGATGTACAACTTCATTGGAGTCTTTCTAGTTGAGTCGGAAACCTAAGCTAAGAGGGCTATTTCTTTTTTCTTTTTATTTTGTCAAAGCTATCAAATATTAAGTTAGTAATTGAAAAGACAAATACTTCATAGATAAACGTCAGCATTCTATTACCCCCTTCTGTGCGTCCACAAAAAAACCTACTAAATGGACCTCGCTTTTTTAGCGCGTTACCCATTTCAAACTATATCCTTTTCTATGTTTCCAATAAGTAAATTCGCAAGTAATATCCTAAGTGAACTGATTCCTTGCATAAATCAATAAAAGAAACTCGTTTTATTGCTAAGCCTGTAACCTTACATAGTGTAAGTATAGGGGCATAACCTTATAGGAAAATAATGAGTATCTTAATAAAATCTTAAAGACTGAATAAAAAGTTTTAAAGTTTTTTAAGAGGGAGATGACTTTTTATGATGTTAAGATCACTCGTTTATGAGACTTTTGTTGCGTAGTATTCATTTATCTTGTAGCGTACAAGCACTAGCTATTAAGGGCCGAACCCACGCGTAGTATCAAAAAAGGAAACACGTTTTTTATTGCATTTAATCCCCTCAACTGGTTATCTTATACATAGTGAAAGCTTATTATGAAATAATGACTATTTTAAATTAATCTTAAAAGAAGGTGATAGTATGCAAGATGCGTCAATTTTAGTGTTAGAGGACGAACGTGCAATTGCGGAAATGATTGAAATTATTTTAAGAAAAGAGGGGTTTTTAGACATTACACTTTGCTGTACTGTTCAAGAAGCAAAAAATAAGTTTAAAACGAAGGTTTTTGATTTTTATCTATTAGATATTATGCTTC
>NZ_JAQZSD010000028.1:0-50908 GCF_028674935.1 Lysinibacillus sp. CNPSo 3705
ATGTTTGATGTCCAAAATTTTGTTTCGTTCACTAACTCAAGGTTAGCTAGTAAAAACTTTATTGATTACGTTTTGCTTGTTCAGTTTTCAAGGTTCATTAGTTCGTCGCATTTAAGTGACTTACTATACTTTAACATAGTGTTGACTCTATGTCAATCATTTATGTTAGTAGTTTTTTTAAGTTGTTGTTGTTTCGTAACAACGTTTATAAATATATCACCTTAATATTAAGTTTGCAAGTGATTTTTTAAAGTAAAACTATTCCAAATAAATCAATTATACCTTAGCATAATTGCGTCCGACATTGATCGAAGTCTTTAGGCAAACATGATGTTGGTCGGTCTCTCAGTCTTTACAATAGGACGTGACAACGACTGACTTCCTCTACAACTGAATGGAGTTAAAGGGAGTTTCTTCTATAATATAGAATTCAACTACACATGAATGTTATACATTCTATAGTTACATTATAAACAGTAGATAGTTTTATAGTTTTTAATTCTTCAATAAGAAAAGCACCTACAATTGTTAGTCAACAATTGAGGTGCTGTTTATCTTTATATTTAGCGTACCCATATAAAGTATGCAAGGAAGACAAAGAACAATCCGTACATCATAGGATGAATTTCTTTTTTACGACCCGCTAAAAGCATTGTTATTGGATAAAAGACAAAGCCTATTGCAATACCAGTAGCGATTGAGTAACCAAGAGGCATCATGATTACTGTAAAGAAAGCAGGTACGGCGATTTCGAATTTATCCCAATCAATTAAACGTAATGAAGATACCATCAGAACACCTACAATAACTAGAGCTGGCGCTGTTACTGCTGGAGTTACTACAGCTAGTAATGGTGAGAAGAATAATGCTACTAGGAATAGTATTGCAGTTACTACAGCAGAGAAACCTGAACGAGCACCTGCTGCTACACCAGAAGTTGATTCTACATACGCAGTAGTTGTTGATGTACCAAATAAAGAACCAATTGTTGTTGCAAGAGCATCAGCCATCAATGCACGGCTTGCACGTGGTAATTTATTATCTTTTACTAATCCTGCCTGTGTCGCAACTGCCATTAAAGTACCTGCTGTATCAAAGAAATCTACAAACAAGAATGTTAAGACAACTACTAAAAATTTAACGTTTAATAATGAATCAAAGTCATTGAAAATTGGTTTTAAAGCTACCATAAACGTAGAATCTACACTTGGAATTGCTGAAACAACTGCTGTAGGAGGTGTAATGACACCTGTAATCATACCAACAACTGCTGTTATAACCATCCCTAAGAAAATACCAATACTACGTAGTTTGATAATAAGAATAATTGACAGAACAATCCCGAATACTGCAAGTAAAGTAGGACCAGTGAATGTTCCTAAAGTTACCAATGTAGCTGGGCTATCTGTTATAATGCCTGCTCCTTGTAAGCCAACAAATGTTATAAATAAACCAATACCTGCTGAAACCGCATATTTAAGTTGTACTGGAATTGCATTAATGACTGTTTCACGAATACCTGTTAACGAAAGAATGATAAAGATAACACCTGAGAAGAAAACACCCGTTAAGCCAGTTTGCCATGGAATACCGTACGCTCCAACTACAGTGAACGCAAAGAATGCGTTTAAGCCCATACCAGGAGCAAGTGAAATTGGGAATTTAGCGAAAATACCCATAATCAGAGAACCGACTGCAGCTGCTAATGCTGTAGCTACGAATACAGCTCCTTTATCCATTCCTGCATTTTCTAACATACCAGGGTTAACAGCTAAAATGTAAGCCATAGCAAGGAATGTTGTAATACCACCTATTATTTCGCGGCGATAATTAGTTCCTAATTCATCGAACATGAAATACTTTTTCATTTTAAAGAAATCCTCCGTATGGTCGTCTTCAATATCGAAAACAAAAAAGACACGCTGACTACTCTACTAGTCGCATGTCTACGATACATTTCACCATTACTAGCGTGAAATCAATTAGTGTCTATACATTGGTATATATAACTAAAATCGTAGTCAAGTTATTTACGGTAACTTGGTAGAAACTCACGGGCCTTATCCCCGACATTATACGACGACATATTTAATTTACAATCAATATATCATTTCACTTTTCAGATTTCAACCCTATTTCCGAACATTTTTTATGAAATACACACGAAAGTTCGTGTAAAATCCTTATTTAATGTTCACGTTTTAAGAAATCGTTGCATAAATAGGTCAAGGCTGAACGTTTTATCGATAGTTATAAAATAAAAAATCCCCTTGAACTCATTCGAATTCTTGAGGATTTTAACAGAGCTTCCTTGAGCAACATATGTTTAGTTCATCACTTTACTTTGCAAGAGCTGAATTCTTTTTTCTAATTTTTGTTTCCAATCTTCTGCTAATGCATCAACTACTTGTATACGTTTCATCGCAAGTGCGTCTTTGTTTTTAAAATACACTTCGTTGCAATGTAAAACTGAGATACCTTCAGGGTGCTTTTCTACTAATTCGATTTTTGAATCTGCACAGATTGTCCCTTCTTCCAGTACACGAGCAAGGAAGCCCGTATAACCTGTTTCAATTAAACGTTTAAGTAAAATGCTCGCCTCAGCATATTTATCAATCGTACTACAAGGTACACGTCCTTGGGTAACTTGAATGACAGCATTACCTATTTTATAAATATCACCAATACAAATATCCGCTTCCAACATATTCGTTACTGTTAAGTTTTCACCGAATGCTGCTGTCGGCAACGGTTTACCAAGTTCCTGTTCCCATTGTATGTAATGCTCCGCAGGATATAAACAAACGGCACGGTCGGGACCACCATGATGTTTTTTATCTGCTACATCGTCCCCCTCAAATCCACGAGCAGACAAATATACTTCTTGTACTTTTCGTTTTTCAATCCCTGTAATCATCGAGCGCCCATTACTATAATGCAATTCTTTCGGCATACCAATAGCAAGTGTGTGAATCATCGCTTTATTTTTTTCCATTCCGTCCCTCCTAAACTAAACAACGACATAGAGTCCTATTTATATTTATTAGTTTACTATACCTAATGTTTCGAAAGTATTATCCTTAAAATAAAGAATTTCAAAATTTATTGCGGCTTAACATCCTCTACTTTCTCAACTCCTTATTCCTTAAAAATATACAATCTGTTTAACTTCTTCATCTGCAGAAAAGTAACTTAAATATGTATTTATTTTTACCAGCTATAAAGGTAGCAGACTTCTGTACCTGTCGCTTCGCTTTCGCTATAGAAAAATGGATGGTGTAAAAACTGTAGCTTTAAATTTACTGAATCAACGTTGTAACAAAACCTATTTATTTTGCAACAAAACGAAAAATCATCGTAAGTTCCGAGAAGTGTTGCTACGATTAAAACAGAAAGGAGATCCACATGAAATTCAACTACATATGGAAAAACAATCAATCATCTTCTGAAATTGAGATTATCAGTAATCCATCGAATAAAGAATTGCTATCGACAATTGAACAGCAATTTTTTCAATCTATAACATTAAGCGCAACAGATTTCAAAACAAATCGCCAGGTTATGATTGAACTTAATAACATCGAGGCAATTGAAGCATCTGGTCATTTCACCAAAATCTTTTTAATAAATGGTACAGAACTATTGCTGAATAAGATTTTAAAAGAATTATCTTACTTGGAATCATTCGGATTGGTTAGAATCAATAATTCAATGATTTTGAATTTGCATCAAATACACTCATTTGCTTCGGGAAGTCACGCTAGATTGGAAGTTATTACAAAACAGCAAAATAAGTATATTGTCAGTAGACATTATGCAAAATCTATTAAGGAGAAATTAATATGATAAAAGACTTAAAAAACAGCTTTTTATACGTTTCATTTTTGGGGTTGATGTGGATTGTTTTCTTAATTACTATTTTTAATCTTCACGAAGAAACAGTCAACTTTCTTTACATTTGGAATTTAATTGGTATTAGTGTTCTGATGGGAATTGTTTTTGGTATAACTTATCCATATTTATGGAACTATTCAACATTAAAAGTAACATCTAAAATTACTATTAGTACCTTTTCGAATTTTTTCTGTGGCATAGGAAGTGTATATCTTTTTTCACTGAAAGCATTTGCAATTATTAAACCTTATTTATTGCTAATTTTAGTGATAACGTTGATTGGTCATATCATCGGATTTTATTTTTTCTCTAAATATGAAAATAAAAAAATAGCGGATAGTTTGAATAGATCGCTTGAAAATTAAGGAGACTGAAATGAACCTCAATACTAGCTTACAAGTACTATTAAACGATATTGCTCAGAAACAAAAGAAGGGGCTTCCTTTTATAATGGCCTCAATATTTATTTGGGGAGTTATCACAGTAATCGCGTTGCTGCCTTTAGATTTAATGATAAAAAATATTGGTATTTTATCTTGTGGTGCATTGCTGTTTCCTGTGTCAATTCTTTGTGCCAAACTATTAAATGTTGATTTATTTTATAAAGAAAATCCATTGATTAATGGATTATTGATTGCAACAAACAATCAAATTTTATATTTAATTATTTGTATTCTTTTATTACTTAAAGCACCTATGTGGGTCTTACCTGTTTATGCAATTATTTACGGTGCACATTTGTTACCATATTCATTCTTTTATCAATCAAAAAATTATCGTTATAGTTCAATATTTATTTGTATAGCTATTTTGATAAGTGTGATTTTCTTCCATTTAAATGTTATTTTTATCTCGTTAATCGTAGAAATTGGTGTACTTTTCTAATTTTTAATGCTGAAAAAAGAAATAAAAAGCTAGTCTGAAAAAAATCAGACTAGCTTTTTATTCAAAATCAAACGAGGGGATTATTCCCACTCAATCGTTGCAGGTGGCTTAGATGTAATATCGTACAGCACGCGGTTAACGTGTTTTACTTCGTTTACTAGGCGGACAGAGATTTTCTCTAGTACATCCCAAGGAATGCGTGCCCAGTCAGAAGTCATACCATCGATAGAAGTTACCGCACGGATACCGATTGCATAGTCATACGTACGTGCATCGCCCATTACGCCAACTGAACGGATGTCAGGTAATACCGTGAAGTATTGCCAGATGTCGCGATCAAGACCAGCTTTTGCGATTTCTTCACGTAGGATGAAATCAGATTCGCGTACGATTTCTAGTTTTTCTTCTGTTACTTCACCAAGTACACGGATTCCTAGACCTGGACCTGGGAATGGTTGACGCCAAACGATTTTTTCGTCAAGGCCAAGCTCTAATCCTAGTGCGCGCACTTCGTCTTTAAATAATGTGTTAAGTGGCTCAATTAATTGGAATTGCATGTCTTCTGGAAGACCACCAACGTTATGGTGAGATTTAATAGTTTGTGCAGTAGATGTTCCAGATTCAATGATATCTGTGTAAAGCGTACCTTGTGCTAGGAAGTCCATTCCTTCAAGTTTCGCCGCTTCTTCATCGAATACGTAAATAAATTCGTTACCGATAATTTTACGTTTTTGTTCTGGATCAGAAACGCCCGCAAGTTTATCCATGAAACGTTGACGTGCATCAATTTTAATAACATTCATGTCGAAGTCTTCTGTGAATGTTTTCATAACTTGCTCAACTTCACCTTTACGGTTTAAGTTGTGGTCAACGAACATACAAGTTAGTTGGTCGCCAATTGCTTTATGAATTAGAACAGCAACAACTGAAGAGTCTACACCACCAGAAAGTGCACATAATACTTTTTTGTCGCCTACTATTTCGCGGATTTTTGCGATTTCAAGCTCAATGAAGTTTGCCATTGACCAATCGCCTTTTGCTCCACAAATGTCGAATACGAACTGACGTAATAAGTCGTTACCGTATACAGAGTGACGTACTTCTGGGTGGAATTGTACTGCATATAGTTTACGTTCTACATTTGCCATTGCAGAGATTGGGCAAGCAGCACTTGTTGCGATTACTTCAAAACCAGCAGGTACTTCTGTTACATGGTCACCATGGCTCATCCAAACGATTTGCTCAGTTGGTAAGTTACCGAATAACTTGTTTGAAGCTGTTACTTTAATTTCTGCTTTACCATATTCTCGTGTTTCAGCACCTTCAACTTTACCACCTTGCGTATGCGCCATTAATTGCATACCATAGCAAATACCTAAGATTGGTAAGCCTAATTCGAAAATAGCTGGGTCTACATGGAAGGCATTTTCGTCATAAACTGAGTTTGGACCACCTGAAAAAATAATACCTGTTGCGTTCATACCTTTAATTTCTTCAGCTGTAATCGTATGAGGATGTAACTCACTGAAAACGCCAAATTCACGGATACGACGTGTAATCAATTGGTTAAATTGGCTACCGAAATCAAGAACGACGATTTTTTCTTGCTCTAATAAAGGGCTTGCTGACAATATATCCACCTCTTCTACTATTTTTAAAGGACTTTTCATATGTTCAAAGAAAAACGCGTATGGAAGTAAAAACTTCCTACGCGTTCATAAGCTCTAAATTTATAAAGGCGAATGCGTAGCAAAGAAAAGTGATTTACTAATTACTAACCTTCTCACCTAACCAAAACATTCACCTTCATAGAGAAATCATTTACGGTGATTTCGTAGAAACATCCGAACCTTATTATCGAACTTATATGAAAGCAATCCTCATCATATATAATTTTTTTCATTTTACTCTTTGTACCCATCAAAATCAACTGATAGTGCGATTGATTAAATTTTCCCAACTTTCTTTCAGTTCCATGAAATCAACCTCTTGTTTATCTTTACCATAAATATGCTGTTCATATACAGCAGTTAGTTTTTGCATCTCTTCTGTCTCAAGCGACTCATCTACTCTTATAGCAAATGCACGTAATGTTTCGCCATCTTTTCGGCGTAACCCAATACGAGATAATTGCTTCATTAAAACATGATAGGAAGCATCAAAATTTGTCCAGTCCGCTTCTTTTTTACGAAATGCTCGTACTTGCATTTTAGGTATCCACGTTTTACGTTGCATAAACAAAGCAATGCTAGCGATGACCATCAAAATGCCTAGAGCAATCCATACATAAGTAAGCTTTTTCATCCATGTCCAAACAGAATCAAAACTAAATGACGTTGAGCTAGATGTTTCTTTCTTCGGCTCTTGCTCTTGCTTCTTTGGTTGTTCTTGTTTTTTTTCTGGCTGCAGTACTTGCTCCTCCTGAGGAGTGTCTTGTTCCATATCATAATTGATATTCATATTTCTAGAAAATCCAATTGTCGGTTCAAACTCCATCCAGCCTGTTCCAGGTACATATGCTTCGACCCATGAGTGTGCATTATCATTTGTAACTTGATACTCCTGTAAACCATCTGTTATTCGACCAGGCTTGCCCGGTGCGAAGCCTTTTACCCAACGTGCGGGTATCCCCGCCGAACGTAAGAGGACCACCATTGATGTTGAGAAATTATCACAGTAGCCAACTTTAGTATCAAATAAAAACTGATCCACATAATCTTGTCCCTCAGCAGGAATTGCTACTTCTTTTTTATCGTATCTAAAGCCTTGAGATGAAAAATAACTTTCAATTGCTTTTATTTGATCATATACGGAAGCCTTATCGTGTGTGATTTCTTTCGCTAAATTCACTACACGTGGCGGAAGTGTATTTGGCAATTGTAAGAAACGATTAAAGGAAGGATCTAATGTTGCTAACGTAGCTGTTTTAGACATTTGAAGCTGCTTCATGCTATATTCTGGCTCACTATAAGAAATCGTATAGTTAGACAATAATTTCGATTCACCATTCTGTTGTTCTATTGCTATTTTTTCAGTGTGTTCATCCTGAATAAACAGCGGTGAATCTTGGGCAGAAACAGATATCATACCATACGTTTGCAATAAAAATGGCATTGGAGTAGCAATGTCTATTTGAATTTGACGTTCTTTTTCTAGAGATCCAACTTGTAACGAAGTTTGGATAGGGGTATTTGTTTGGTAAACATTTTTGCCAAAGTTCCCCTTCGAAAGAATCCAGCCCTTCGAAGTATAAGTGTCCTTTGTATCTATACGCCAATAATGGCGATCACGAGAAGTTGCCGTAAAAATTAGTGTATTATCACCTTGAAACGGTCCTCCTAATCGGCTATCATCCTCGCTGTAACCAACTGTTTTTGCACCTGTTCCACCGTCCCCTTGCCCTGCAACACCTTTAATAAAAGGCACTGGATCAGCCCAGGTCGGTCCTGTCTTAGGTAAAAAGAATGCCACTGAACTAATGAGCATTACCGAAACGATCATCGGAATAACCAGTTTCCACTTTCCTATTACATTGCTCGGTGCATCTGTTTGAAGCCATAAGCTTTTAACAAACAGCAAACCAGTCATTATTAATCCAAGTACAAGTACTTTAACAATCGCTACCTTTCCATCATAGTCACTAAACGTATCTAGTGTGGCAATAAAGAATACAGTTAACGCGAAGAAATAGAATATATTTTTCCGCACAGTTATCCAATGATGAATTAGGTATATTAACATCCAAATAAGCGCAAGGAATAGCACCGTTCTAAATGAATCCGAAACTTGTCCAACATCGCCCGAAAGAATGGTCGTCATATTCCATTTCCACTCATGTATTAAAAATGGTATTGTCTGTCCTGAAAAAAAGGGACTTTCACTATAAACAAACACTATAAACCAAGTAATATAACCTAATTTCACTAAGCCCGACAATATCGGATGTACTTGAAATAAGCTGAGTATCAATGCTAGACCGATAAACACTAAAAACAAATGAACCAAACCTGTATTCGTCAGCTGCATGACAGGAATAAGCCATTCACGCAAAATTAGAAAAATTATTACGTATGCTATTGCTAATTCTATAAAATTTCCTAGTGATTTTTTCACGGCTTCATCACCTCCGTGAACAGATTGTAATAATCTGTTGGATTTACGTGTACAACATGAATTTGTCTATAACGCTTCGCCAATTCTGTTTGCATAGGTGGTTGCTCCGCTACTACAAAACAAATACAGCTTTTCACCATATTGGCTAGAGAATGAAGTAATTCATCCGATACTTCACTCGTAACATACAGTAATGTTGCAATATGCTTAAACACTTGCTGATCTCGTAATTGAAATTTGACCGTTTCAGCAGGTTTTATAGCAGCTAAATGATGCATTACTTGATCTAGCTGCTTATTACCTTGGATAATCGGAAATGCCTTCGTGTTCGAACCAGCTGAAACAAATGATATATCTCCACGTTCTCCGACAATTGTTTGTAGCATCGAAGCTACAAGCTCAATTTTTTCTTCAAATAACGGAGATTTTCCAGCATGGAGTATTAACATTAACTCCTGCGATTGACGATCTTCAAATTCTTTAGATTGTAATGTTTGTGTTTTCGCAAATGATTTCCAGTGAATCCACGAAAAACGGTCACCTGGCACATACTCACGTAAGCCAACAGCCATGGATGTATCCTTAACAATTGAATAAGGTGACATCATTGTACCAACATCAAATTTTGTTTGAAGCGCGGCATATCTCATCTCGCGTACTCTAGGGTAAACTAAAATGACTTGTTCCTTTTCTGCCGTAACTCGCTTTTTTGCCCAGCCAAAAAAATCACAGAATACAATCGTAACACCTAAGTAACGATGCTCGCCACGGGACATATTTTCCAACACGTAATCCCAGCTAAATTTTTTCCTGAAGCCAACGAACTTAATGCTATTCGTTCCTTGCACCCTTGATTGAACAAGGGCTTCACTGTTCACAAGTTCCTCCATCATCATATAAGCAAACGGAAAGCGTGTTTTTCGTTCCACCGTAATTGTAACCTTAGCAGATTGTCCACTCTCTACATGGGAGGGCTCAATTTTGCGTTCCACTAGTAAAATATCTTCTTTCACCAGTAAGAAAATAAATGCATATAACAAAAACGGACTAACTGTAAAAAACACAAACCAGCTGACAAATCCACCTTGGAACATGGCATAACAAAACGTTATGATCATTAACAAAGATACTAATAAGAAATGTTTACTTTTCTCAATTAAAGCTTTCCATTTCTTCATTGCTCTGCAAACCTCTTTGTCGGCACAGGTGTTTTCGCAATAATTCGCTCAATAATTTCCTCTGCCGTAACGTTATCGTAACGAGCATCTGGTTTTAATACTAAACGATGGCTAAAAACAAATGGTACTAAATATTGAACATCATCAGGCGTAACATAGCTACGCCCTTTAATAAATGCATAAGCTTGTGAAGCTTTCATTAAAGCAATCGTTGCGCGAGGACTTACGCCTAAATATACATAGCTATTTTCCCTTGTTTGAGTCGCTAGCTCGACCATATAGTTTTTGACCGAATCTTCAACATACACACCCTGCACAAGCTCCTGCAATTCGTTTAATTGCGCAACTGTTAGCACTGCTTCAATTTTTTCAATTGGTTTACCATGTTCAGCACGACGGAGAATTTCCACTTCTTGTCCTCTTGAAGGATAGCCCATTTTTATTTTTAGTAAGAAACGATCTAGCTGTGCTTCTGGTAACGGATATGTTCCTTCATGCTCAATTGGATTTTGAGTGGCCATAACGAAAAATGGTTGATTGATTGTTAAGGTTTTACCATCAATCGTGACAGAGGCTTCCTCCATCCCCTCAAGTAAAGCAGATTGTGTTTTAGGAGACGTACGGTTAATTTCATCAGCTAAAATGACATCTCCCATAATCGGACCAGGTCGAAACTCAAATTCCAACGTTTTTGGATTATAAATAGATACCCCTACAACATCAGACGGTAATAAATCAGGTGTAAATTGAATCCTTTTAAACTGTGCGTCAAAGGATTTTGCCAGCGCTCGCACCATCATCGTTTTACCAACACCTGGTACGTCCTCAAGCAAGACATGCCCTCTTGCCAGCAAAGCTACGATGCTGAGCTCTGCAACCTCTCTTTTGCCTATCATTACTTTTTCTATATTTTCTAATACATCTTGTATTTGTGAATTCATAAATCAAAAACCTCCTCTATCATTTTCAGCAATTATTCGAATTGCATGACAACTCCTTTAAGAATAACGAAATATGTTTAGTAACACAATTAGTATGAAACACTCATCTATTACTTCATCCCTATAGCTCGAGCATGTAGCGAGAAAAAGAATATTACTTTAGCATGAAAAAGAAGGCTTGTCTGAATACAATTCAAACAAACCTATCTTTTAGTATAACGTTATTACCTATCAAAATGTTACAGATTTAATTTTTTTAACCATAAATTCTCTAACGAAGATGAATTTTCTTGTAAAAATATTTCCTTTAATTCGCCAGAAATAAGTATATTTCCTTCATGTAAAACTAACACATCGTCCGCTATTTCCTCCGCAAAAGCAAGCAAATGCGTAGAAAAAATTACAGTACAGCCCTTTGCTTTTTCCTCGAGCATCATTTTTTTCAGCTCCGCAATCCAAAAAGGATCAAGACCATTCGTAGGCTCATCTAAAATAAGCAAAGAACCGTCACCAAGTAAACTTTGAGCGAGATTAAGCCGTTGACGCATCCCCTTTGAGAAATGCTTCACTTTTTGCTTTCGAACATCCCATAAAGCTACACGTCTCAGTACATCTTCCTGTTCCTTTTTACCAATTTTCTTTAAAGAGGCAAGTAGTTGCAAAATTTCTGCAGCTGTTAACATAGACGGAAAGTCCACATCGTCAGGCATATATCGAATAGCCTGTGGTTTATGCCATATTATTTCTCCTGATTTTTGTTTTTCTTGCCCAGTTAGCAGGCGAATTAAAGTACTCTTTCCAGCACCATTTCCTCCTACAAGCGCTAAAATACGCCCCGCCTGTAAGGAAAAGGAGGCTTCATGAAGACCTCTATTATTATCATAAATATTCGATAACTTCTTTGTTTCTAAAAGCATCATCTTCTCTCCCCTTTCTATCAATTATGCCTCGACATAATTGCGTTTTGAAACGGCTTTGTGATTACGCCTGCAAAATGTTTTTTTGCGCGAAAGCAGCAACTAGTTTTGTCTGTGCCCAAAGCGCAGCCGACAGCAACAGCATGATGCAGGCCAGTTATCGTTATCGCATGGATACGATGATTTTAGGCTAACATCCCTTAACACCGGAGGCTTTACCTTCTTTCACTGAAAGAAGATAAAAGTAAGCTAGTGTATACTAATGGACATACTATCCAAAGCAATGTCACAGCTACGTATACTACGTAACCTAGTGGTGACGAATAAAACTGCGTTACTTGATAAAATGCCGGTCCAAGCACACTAGCCTGATCTGTAAATATAAAGTAACCAAAGCGCAGCCACTCCACAGGATTAATATGTATCGCTATAATCGTCAGTTTTTGCAGAATATGCCCCGCCACGATCGTTCCAATAGCCATTAAAGCGTAAGAAATTAGCAATAAAAAAACGGACCAAAATACAAGTGATAACGACAGTGCAAATAATCTTGTTTTTGCAAATGCCCCCACAGCAATAGCCAATGACACAAAAATAAAGATACATAGCAAAGTTAGAATAATGAAAATAAATGGCAAACGCACTCCGCCAAGAAATCCACCAAGCGCTAAAATTACGCCAAACGCCACGACAATGACTAATAAAAAGGCAAGCACAGAGGCAATATACTTTCCGGCAATATATTGCAGACGTGTCATCGGATATGTCTTTAATAACAAAAACCAGCCTGATTCCACATCACCAGCGATGCTCATACTACCGATCGTTAAAATAAACAGAGGCAATAAAAACAACAATACATTTAAAAACGAAGCAGTCTGTCTTGTAAAACCCTCTACATCCGGCAATGCCATTTGCTGTATGACAATGATAGCTGTAAAAACGAATGTGAAAAGTATGCCTACAAGTTGCATCCAACGACTTCTGAGCATTTGCTTTAATTCTAGTTTAATAAGCATACTGTACATCACTTATGGATCCCCCATTTAAAATCGTGTAAATCCTTATAAGCAAGCAGCTGACCTTCTCCCTCTTTAGTCATCCACTCCTGCGCTGCTTCCTTTGAATCGAGCGCAACTACCCCATAATTCATCGGAGTCCAATAATCCTTGTTGTATACATAAACAGCGTTAAAAACATCAATCCATTCATTTTTTGCTGCATCTTTAATAAAGGCCGCTCCAATCTCACCTTCCCCATTTGCTTCTATATATTCCATTAGACAGCCAATGTCATCAAAAATTTCATAATCACCATTTTTCAATGCAATCTGACCAGCATATGCATTGTGCACGATACTCATATTGCAAATTTTACAAACATCGGTTTCACTAACTATTTCACGAGGCTCATATGTTTTTTCACTACAGCCCATCAAAACACCACAACATAGCATTACAATCATCATCCATTTTTTCATTCTGTTATTCCTCTTTTCCATAGCCATAAACTACTTAATGTCAAGAATAATCCTACTAACATTTGCACCACATTTATCTTAGTCTTCTCGTTCACATGCTTCGTCGCCAATTTGGGCGTATTATCAACAAGCATATTCTTTTCAGTTTTATTAATTTGCTGATCCAGTGATGTCAATAAAATGACGCTCGGAGATGCCACGAAATATTGGTAAACAGGCTGGCGTACCATCCATTGACCAAAGCTCGACACAGCCACATATGGAATATCACCGATACCATTGTCTTTTAAATCAATCCCTGAGTAATCATCATAATAATTACTTACTAGTTGGAAGCCTTGCTTATCAGAGCGAGCCGTTAAAATGTTACCTGTAAAGTTATTACTACTAGCCGTTGTGTCGTCACTTACCTTAGTACCTTCAATGGCTGTTTGGTTCATCTGAAAATCATTTGTTTCTATTTGGATAGTTGAACTTTTCTGCATTGCTACACCAGTTCGGTTATTTTTAATCGTGTTATGTTTAATTTCGGCCTGTTGCACATCATACAGCAGCATACCGTAGCCATTAAAATCAAAATGATTAGCTACTATATTATTTTCCAGGAATATGTCTGTCGTCATCATAATCATAAGGCCAGTTACATTCTGAGCATATGTGTTGAAAAGTGCTTCAGCATCAGTTGTATACATAAAGTGTGTACCGTAACGACTACTCGTTACCTTATTATGTTGAACAACAATATGCTTGACCTCTTCTACATATATTCCATCCTGCACTTGCTCAACAGTATTGCCTTCGATAGTGATGTCCTCACTCTTAAAAACAGCCACCCCATTACCTTTTTTGGAATAATGACCTTCACTACCAGTCACATTGATATTTTGTATACGTATATTTTTGGAGCGTTGTATATGGATACCTGTATGAACATCTTTAATTTGTAACTTTCGTAGCTCCAGTCCATCTACAGCATTAGCTACGATCGCTTTATTTTTCCCTGATAACTTTATATTTTCCACAGTGACATTAGTAGTGTTTTCAATTCGGAGTGAGGGATTGTCTCTTTCACCGATAAGTTCCGTTCCCTCTTCACCTTGTAGCGTTATCGGTTTTGTTACAATAAAATTACCTTGGTAACGACCAGCAGGAATATGAACGACTTCCCCAGGCTTTGCTATATTAATGGCCTCCTGTACATTAAAGTCAGCGTGCACTGTCTGACTCATAAATAGAAAAAATAATAAGGCAAAACCTATTTTTTTCACCAATCCGTACCTCCCAGTTCAGCACGAAAAGACTAGAGGATTTCCCCCTAGTCCATTCGATTAATGACTTTGACCATCGTGATTCTTTTCTTCCATATGCATAGAATCAGATTCACCTTTTGCTTCTTTTTCAGCTTTTTCTTTCATTTTCTTGTTACGACGCTCTAACGCATCATCTTTAATTTTTTGTAATTCCTCTACATGTGCAGTTGGATTGTCAGCGATAAATTTGTCTGCATCCGCTTTATCTTTGAAATAAATATATCCCCAATTCATCGGAGATTTTAGGTCCGTTTTGACGATCGTTGCATCATCAACCTTTACCCAATCTTTCGTGATATAATCACGTACAAATTTTTCGTTCTTTTCATTATTTGCAACCTCGGCATTTACTAAACAGCCTATGTCATCATAAAAGGCGATTGTTCCATCCTCTTTTATTGCTTGAGTAGAGAATTCCCCCATATCTTCGTCCTTCAAATACACTTTCATATTACACATTTCACACATTGTACCTTCTTTTGGTTCTTGTAAACGTGGATCCACTAAAGAGGCGACTTGTGTAGTTTTATCCTTTGCTTCTGCTTCACTTGTTGTAGCGTCTTCTTGCTTAGACTCTTCTTTCTTAACTTGATCTTTTTCTGTACCACATGCCGTAAGTAAAAGTAATGTTGCAAGTGCAGGTAACCATATTTTTTTCACAATTGCTTCCCCCAATATTTCTTTTTTCTGTTTCTATTACATACTTTACAGGTAAGTTGTGAAATAAGTTAAAAATTGCTGTGAAGTATTGGAAAAATTACCTTGAATATTCATTGAACATCTTGACTTCAAATAGTTTGAATAAAAAATATATACTTCCTATTTTTTTATAACACTTGTCGGCAACGCAAGGGGTTGATTTCCGTTCCAGCCGGGCGTGCCCGATGAGCCACTTCACTCGCAAAGCTCGCTTCAAGGTCGCAATGTATCTGTGCAAAAGCATAGCGACAGAAACAAATGATTTCTTGGTCTACAGAAAAGTGAGTAGCCTAGAACAATTCAAGGCCCCATTTGGGTTTTCAACATAAAAAACTCTCTACATCCTGAATGATGTAGAGAGTTTGAGTTTATGATGTTATATAGAAGAGCGGTAACTATTGAGAAGCTTCTTTTGCTTGCTGACAAGACTTAGCTTAACGGCAGTTTCATTTAATTCATTGCGTATTTGTAAATCGTAAGCATTGTCCACAAAACTAGCCGCTATTTTATTGGGACGTTGCTGCTGGATTTGGCTAGTGTTACTTAAATGCCTTTTATCTTTATTCTTTAGCAAACTGTTTTTAAACTGTTTCTTCGGATTTTGTCCGAAATTATGACTTAAATCCCCAGCATGTAAATACTGTTGTTCGTTACGAAATATACTACTAGTCGTCGAACTTACTCTAGAAGTCCTCATATATAATTACCCTCCTTTACTTTTTATCAACTTTGTAGGTATTTATATCGACATTATATGCTTGAACTTTATAATACAGAACCAAATTGCTTAAAAAAAGTGAAAAGAGCTATAAGAAAAAGTGTTAACACTTTTTCTTATAGCTCTTTTCCCAAATAGTTTTCGGCTCATCCAGGAAAGCCGCCTAGTCAGAAATGAAAAATCAACCCCACGCTATGTTGATAGCTATAAATTACTTCCAGAAATCATCAAATATAGTAATTGGCATATGACGTTTGTGTTGTGAACGTAAATAATGCCCTTCCAATGTTTTACGAGCATCCTCAGGGATTTCCTTCCCCTCCAAATAATCATCAATTTGGTCATACGTTAAACCAAGAGCTACTTCATCTGGTAATGAAGGACGATCTTCCTCTAAATCCGCAGTTGGTACCTTTAAATATAAGTGCTGTGGGCAATCAAGCGCCGCTAGTAACTGCTTACCCTGACGCTTGTTGAGACGGAAGATTGGCATTAAATCCGCACCACCATCCCCAAATTTTGTGTAAAATCCTGTAATGGCCTCCGCAGCATGATCGGTACCTAACACAACAGCATTATTCATAGCAGCAATAGAATACTGCACCTTCATTCGCTCACGTGCCTTTTCGTTCCCTTTAGCGAAATCGCTTAGTTCAATACCCGCATTCGTTAATGTTCTAACACTTGCATCGACTGCATCTTTAATGTTGACCGTATAAGTCTTCGTAGGTTTAATATAGTCAAGCGCATCCTGACAATCCTTTTCATCCGCTTGCACACCATATGGTAAACGAACAGCCCAAAATGAGTACTTCGCTTCTCCCACCTCGGCATTTAATTCATCGACTGCAAGCTGCGTTAATTTTCCAGTTAACGTGGAATCTTGACCACCTGATATCCCAAGGACAAATCCCTTTACAAAGCTATAGCGACGCGCATAGTCCTTTAAAAAATTAATGGATTTGCGAATCTCTTCCTGCGCATCAATAGTTGGTAACACACGTAATTCCTTAATGATTTCTTGCTGTAATGTCATTTTGTCCTTCACTCCTTACACTTTACAATCGATTGACCATTTCACTTACTTCTTCAATATTACGCATTTTATTATTCCAGCATTTTTGGCTTAAATCGACTGGGTATTCCTCAGGATTCATGGCGCGTTTATATTCATCCCATAACAACTCTAAATTATTAGCTGCATAATCGCGCATCTCTTCCAAAGTAGGATTTTGATAATGTATTACACCATTGTTAATTACATGATGATGTAAATTCTTAGCTTCAAAGTTCGTTACAAATTTTGATACGAATGTATGAACAGGGTGGAACATTTTAATTCTTTCCTCTGATTGAGGATTTTCATCTTGCATAGTGATGTAATCTCCCTCTGCCTTGCCATTCTTTCGATCAATAATGCGATATACGTGTTTAAGACCTGGCGTCGTTACCTTTTCAGCATTCGCAGAAATTTTAATCGTATCTTCTAATTGCCCATCGTTATTTTCAATAGCAACCATTTTATACACAGCGCCTAGAGCTGGTTGGTCATAGGCAGTAATGAGCTTTGTACCAATTCCCCACACATCAACTTTTGCACCTTGAGCCTTTAAGTTTAAGATCGTATATTCATCTAAGTCATTTGATACGATAATTTTAGCGTTTTGGAATCCTGCCTCATCTAACATGCGACGTGCTTCTTTTGACAAGAAAGCTATATCCCCACTGTCTAATCGAATGCCAATAAAATTAATTTTGTCTCCAAGTTCTTTAGCCACTTGGATCGCTGTTGGCACACCCGATTTTAACGTATTGTAAGTATCTACAAGGAATACGCAATCACGATGACGTTTTGCATAGGAATGAAATGCATCATAATCATTTTTATAGGCTTGTACAAGTGCATGTGCATGTGTACCCGATACTGGAATATTAAAGAGTTTACCTGCTCGCACATTACTAGTTGAAGCAAAGCCACCAATAAACGCCGCACGCGTTCCCCAAATCGCTGCGTCCATCTCCTGAGCGCGTCGTGTACCGAACTCCATCGCTACTTCATTTTTTATAATTTGTTTAATACGGCTAGCCTTTGTTGCAATTAAGGTTTGGTAATTCACAATGTTAAGTAGTGCAGTTTCAATTAGTTGCGCTTCCACTAAAGGTGCTTCAATGCGAATAATTGGTTCATTAGCGAAAACAGTTTCTCCTTCCACCATAGAATACATATCCCCTGTAAAGCGAATATTTTTTAAATACTCGATAAAATCCTCTTTATAACCAACTTCTTCACGCAAATACGTTATGTCCGAATCCGTGAAACGAAAATCACGTAAATATTCAAGAATTCTCTCTAATCCCGCAAAAATTGCATAACCATTGCCAAAAGGTAATTTTCTAAAATATAGTTCGAAAACCGCTTTTCTATTATGTATACCATCAGCCCAATACGATTCGGCCATATTGATTTGGTACAAGTCAGTGTGTAGCGCTAAGCTATCATCTGCATAGTTTGATCTCACAAGAAACCCCTTCTTCCGCTTTGATAATTAGTCCTAGTATACACTATATACCCAAATTCTTGCGTATTACATTCTCCAACTTTAATGTTAGGTTTCCTCACATTAATAATCAGAAAATTTAGAAACGTCCACATTTTAGACACATTTTTTAATACCGCTTTCATTCCCCTTTTAAAAACATTCTCAGCAAACTATTACGAAAACCGAAATATCACATGTAACAAAATATAACATGAATATTCAAATAATTATTGCGCCATTCTTCATAGCGCCTTAACATGTAAATTAAATTTATTCAAGGAGCTGATATTGATGAAAAAAATTGAAGCAATTATCCGTCCCGAAGTTTTCGGCGCGGTCAGGGACGAACTTGCACAGGAAGGAATTGCAGGGCTCAGTGTTTCAGAAATTGCTGGTTGCGGTCGTCAATTAGGGCGTACAGGATTATTTCGTGGAAATACTTACGAAATTGAGTTTTTGCCAAAGTTGAAATTAGAAATGATTGTTGATGATGAAAAAGTAGATCCCATTGTTGACGTTTTATTACGAAAGGCAGCAACCGGTAAGGTCGGGGATGGTAAAATCTTCATTTATCCAATAGAACAAGCAATTCGCATCCGTACAAAAGAAGTCGGATCAATTGCAGTAGAATAAGGGGGCGATATATATGGATGAAATAACATTATCTATAAATTTAGTTTGGATGATGCTCGGTACAATTTTAGTATTCTTTATGCATGCAGGATTTGCGATGGTTGAAGCGGGCTTTACACGCTCAAAAAACGCAGTCAATATTATTATGAAAAACTTCCTAACGATATCGCTTGGTGGCATTGTCTATTTTCTCTGTGGTTACGCTATTATGTTTGGTGATTCAGTGGGTGGTATCTTCGGTACAAGTGGCTTTGCCTTAAACGGTGTAGATAATCTTTCCTTCTTTATTTTCCAAACGATGTTTGCAGCAACTGGAGCAACGATTTTATCTGGAGCAGTAGCAGAACGTACTAATATTTTTGCTTATATAGGTGTCATTATTATCATGTCGTCACTTGTTTATCCTGTTGTTGGTCACTGGGTTTGGAGTGATCATGGATGGTTAACAAATCTCGGTTTTATCGACTTCGCTGGATCTACCGTTGTCCATTTAACAGGTGCAGTGGCGGCATTTGTAGCTGCGGTAATGGTCGGTCCACGTCTCGGTAAATATGAAAATGGTCGTGTTAACATTATTACAGGACATAGTATTCCATTAGGAGCTTTAGGCGTATTTTTACTTTGGTTTGGTTGGTTTGGCTTCAATGGTGCCTCCACATTAGCTGCTGATCCTAAACTTGTTCCGAGCGTAATAGCAACTACATTTTTCGCTGCTGCTGCAGGAGTTGTGGCTACAGCCTTTTATACGAAATTTCGATATGGTCACATCGATGGCTCACTCACATTAAACGGTGCTTTAGCAGGACTTGTGAGTATTACCGCTGGTGCAGCTAATGTTAGTATTTTTGGTTCACTCATTATCGGATTAATTGCGGCTCCATTATTAGTCGAGAGCGTCCGCTTCATTGAATGGAAGTTAAAAGTCGATGATCCTGTCGGTGCCATCGCTGTCCATGGTATCTGTGGTATTTGGGGTACTCTAGCAGTTGGCTTGTTTGATATTAGTGGTCAGGGATTATTTTATGGAGGAGGTTTCGGCCAATTAGGAGTGCAAGCCATTGGGATTTTCGCTACTCTCGCTTGGGTTAGCGTTTCAGTAGCAGCTGGTTTACTTATTATAAAAGCATTTGTGCCATTACGAGTTTCTGCCGAAGAAGAAGTCACTGGCCTAGATGTCATTGAACACGGTGCTCCTGCTTATGAGTTTCAGGATATTTTCAAAGGCTCTGCCGTGCGTGGAGAAACATTTGCTCATCGTTTAACTCATTTCGGTAAAGCAAAAAACAATGTCCAAGAAGAACATGTATAGTATTTAATGAACTTCATCTTCTTAAATACAAAAAACAAGAATCTGCAATCTCTTCGGCCAACTGAAGATTATGCAGATTCTTGTTTTAGGCTCTCTCTAGCTCCAATAAAAATTCTTTCATAGCTAGTCCACTACGAAAACCTGTTAGCTTGCCATCTTTTCCAATGACACGATGACAAGGAATAATGGCTAATATTGGGTTGGCACCAATTGCACTGCCTACAGCTCTTACTGCCTTCGGATTTCCGATACGGTGTGCAATATCTGAGTACGTTGTCGTTGTACCATATGGTAGCTCCTTCAAAGCATCCCAAACCGCTAGTTGAAATGGTGTCCCCTTGACATGTACTGGCACATCAAATTCAATGAGCTCTTTATTAAAATAAGCCGTTAATTGCTTAGCATATGGCTGTAATTTTTCTTTATTCTCTTCAAAGCGATAGCCTTTAAATGGCTTTTTTGCCCAAACTTCTACCTCTTCAAATGATGCATTCGGAGTTCCTATATATACAAGCCCTTCATCTGAAGCAACGATATACATATTACCTTGTGCATATGTTAATGTATCTACATACAATACATCCATTCTCTAACCCCCTTAACTTAATTAGTATCCACTGTCGTAAATAACTTTAGAATCCCTTTGTTTCATGCTACAGTTATTTTACCTATTAGTATAAAGGAGTTTTAACTTTATGAATACTTCATATGAGCCTGCCATTCACTTTCAACAGGTCACCTTTTCATCGAATGACAAGATGATAATAAAATCGATTACTGGTTCATTCCCAAAAGGAAAAATCACTACATTAGTCGGCCCTTCCGGTGCTGGCAAAACAACTCTACTTAAATTGTGCAATGGATTATCATCTCCTACTGATGGTCAAATATTAATTGATAATCAAGCCATTTCTACTTACGAGCCAACCGCATTAAGAAGGTATGTGAGTATGGCTCTTCAAGCAGCCCCAATGATAGAAGGAACCGTATTTGACAATCTTGCACTCCCTCGTTCGTTACAAGGAGAAAAGCTTACAGAGCAAGAAGCTATCCAATATTTACAGGACGTTGGACTCGATCAAAGCTTTTTACAACGCCCTACAAATAAATTATCAGGTGGACAACGACAAAAAGTCTCTATTGCAAGAACACTTATTAATCAGTCCTCCATTTTATTGCTAGATGAAATCACATCTGCACTAGACCGTCAATCCGTGCAAGAAATTGAGACACTTATTGCTACAATCCATAAAAAGTTTAATGTCACAATCATTTGGATCACTCATAATTTACAGCAAGCGTTGACAATCGGACACTATACTTGGGTTATGATGGACGGAGAACTAATTGAAACAGGAGAAAGTTCCTTACTTAACGCACCTAAAAATCCACGGGTCGCTGAATTTGTACAGGGGGTGAATGTATGACGTATACTTCGCTTTCCTTAACGTTAATTTTTGTTTTAATTCCCCTTCTACTGTCAAAAACCTTAAAGCTAGGACTTGAAAAAGATACACTCATCGCTACTATTCGTTCTATTGTTCAACTACTTGCCGTAGGTTACATTTTAAAGTTTGTCTTTGATGCTCAAAGCTATATTTATATTTTCCTTATGGTTACTTTAATGGTTATAGTAGCAACACTAAATGCTCGTAAAAAAGGAAAAGGTATTACAGGTATTACATGGAAAATAGCACTAACTCTTATCGTAGTAGAATTTGTTACGCAAGGCGTATTGCTAGGTTTTAATATTGTACCTGCAACAGCGCAGTATATTATTCCAATTAGCGGCATGATGATTGGTAATTCAATGGTATTATCGGTTTTATTTTTAAATCGTTTTACATCAGAAATTGCTAGTCATCAGAACGAAATTGAGTTAATTTTGTCGTTAGGCGGCACACCAAAACAGGCAATTCATCGACAGCTAATGAATGCGATAAAAGCCAGTATGATTCCTACAATTGAAAGCCAAAAAACAATTGGTCTAGTTCAATTACCAGGTATGATGAGTGGCCAAATAATTGGCGGAGCAGACCCTATTCAAGCGGTGCAATTCCAACTATTAATCATTTTCGCCCTACTAACAGCAGCGACATTATCAAGCATAATGATAGGTTTTTTAAGCTATCCTGCACTTTTTAATGAGCGCATGCAACTACTTGAAGTAAAATAATTGTTATAGTAAAAACAATATTTATTTTCTAAATTGTGCTATAATATAGAAAAAAAAGAAATGCAGTGAGGAGAATGACCATGTTATTACGCGATTTTTTCATCCATTTATCTGAAAACCAACTATTAAATAGTGCTGCAAAAAAATACGGACTAAAATTAGGAGCACAAAGTGTAGTAGCTGGTACAAATATTGAAGAAACGATTGCGAGCATCAAAGAGCTTAACGCACATAAAATCTCTTGCACAGTAGATAATTTAGGGGAATTTGTTTCAACTGAAGAAGAAGCAACAAAAGCTAAAGAACAAATCCTTGCTGTAATTGAGGCTATTCATGAAAATGGCGTTGATGCACATATTTCGTTAAAGCCATCTCAATTAGGTTTAGATATTGATGTTGATTTTTGCTACGATAATTTATATGAAATTGTAGAAAAAGCAGCAGCATATGATATATTCGTTAACTTTGACATGGAAGACTACGGTCGTTTACAAACATCCTTTGATATGGTCGAAGAGCTATCCAAAACGTTTAATAATGTAGGTACTGTTATCCAATCTTACTTTTACCGCGCTAAGGACGATATCGAAAAATTCAATGACTATCGCCTTCGTATCGTAAAAGGCGCTTATAAAGAGCCTGCAGAAGTTGCTTTCCAAGATAAATTAGATATTGATTTAAATTTCATCGAGTTAATCGAATATCATTTACTAAACGGTAAATTTACGTCTATCGCAACACATGACCATAATGTTATTGCACACGTAAAACGTTTTGTAGCTGACAATAATATTCCACTTGATAAATTCGAATTCCAAATGCTTTACGGCTTCCGTACAGATATGCAAAAAGAGCTTGCTAAAGAAGGCTATAACTTCTGTGTATATGTACCATTCGGCGAAGATTGGTACGGCTACTTTATGCGCCGTTTAGCGGAGCGTCCTCAAAATCTTAATCTTGTTACTAAACAAGTATTTACGAAAAAAACGAATACAGTGCTTGCTGTAGCAGCAGGTGCATTCGTTCTTGGACGTTTAACAAAACGTAAAAAATAAGGTCCCACATAAAGAAGCCAGAAGCATAATTGAATACGCTTCTGGCTTTAGTCTTTCAAGAACGTACTTCCCACAGACCAACACTAAACCGCTTTTCCCTCACTCAATTTTAAAGGCGTGTAATAAAAATAATCAGTGAGGGTGAAAAAGCCCCACTGATTAAAGTTTTATATTATTCAACATGTAAAGCAATGGTTGAAACAATGGCTTCTGCTGCATACTCCCATTTACCATCAATAAAACTACCTAATTTTTGCCCAAGCTCTTGGATCATTTCTAGTGTAATCGGGATATCATTTTTTTCCGCTAATGTAGCAATAAATGGAGCAGATAAACTTGTCCATCCGCCTCGATCAATTTTGATCTCCACTTGTTTTACTTCTCCATTTTCTTTTTCAATGCGGTAGTATAACTGATCATCTGGACGCCAGCTTAAATGATGAGAGATTTGCCCATTTACAACTGTTAAATGATCCTTTTTCGAAATAGAAACAGGTTTTATATTAAATTCATGACCTAGTACATCTAGTTTTTTGATTTCAGGTCCAACTAATGCTGCCTGAACAGCTTTATCCATACTACTTTCTAATGGAATAGATGACTCTGTCTCAACTATATTGTTGCTTGCAGCAAAAACGGCTGAAGGGTTTGCGCTTGTCACGACAAATGTTGTTGCTAAAAAAGCTATTGAAGTAATTTTTGTGATTTTTTTCATAATCATTTCCATCCTTCCCATTAAAACGTTTTACATTTACTAAATATTATCATTAGTAGTCAAAATATACAATACCAATTATTCTTTTATAATGACAAAAGGCACTGAATTTAAAATTATTCAATGCCTTTTGTCTATTTTTTTAATTTTATCTTAGGTCTAAGTGTATTCTTACTTATTCCACCCTTTTTCCTTAAAACGGGCAATAGCTTCTATACGGTTCCCAACATTTAATTTTTCTAAAATAGTGGAAATGTAGTTACGGACAGTCCCTGCCGATAAAAATAATTCTGCGGCAATTTCTTTTGTCGTCTTTCCCTCTGCAACAAGTGTCAGTACTTGGCTCTCTCGGTCAGTTAAAGGATTTTCACTATCATCCTCATAGACAAAATCAACGAGTTCTGGCGCATATATTCTTTTGCCGTCCATAATTGTACGAATGGCACTGACCAATTCTTCTATCGGACTATCCTTTAGTAAATAGCCACGAACGCTGGATTTCCTTGCACGTTCAAAATAACCTGGCCTTGCAAATGTCGTTAATATAATCACTTTACAATCAGAACCTGTGCTATGCAGTTCCTCTGCAGCATCCAATCCCGTTTTCACGGGCATTTCAATATCCATAATACAAATATCAGGCCGATGCTCTTCAACAAGCGCCAGTGCTTCTTCACCATTTTTTGCTAATCCAACGACCTCCATATCATCCTCCATACTAAGTAATGAACGCAGTGCGCCTAATAGCATACCCTGATCTTCAGCAATTACAATTCGTATCATGTCGCAATCCTCTTTTCTATATGTTCTTCAGATTTTCTTTGACCTTCTGATGCGTAATCGCCACTGGAATCGACACGGTTAATGTAGTGCCTTCTTCACTTTCGATTTTAAAAGAACCGTTTATAAACTCTAACCGTTCTCGCATTCCCTTTAAACCGTTACCCGTTTTCCAAGCTTGCTTTTTAGTGATTCCTTGCCCGTTATCACGAACAACTAAATATACTTCCTTAAAATTTTGATGGAAGGCAATTTCACATTTTGTAGCACCACTATGCTTAACGACATTATTCACTGCCTCTTTTAAGCACATGGATAATACATTTTCCACAAGTGGTTGAACTTGTAAATTATCTTTATCACCTTCAAATACAAATTCCATTTCAGCAGCCTTTAATATTTGAGAAATACGCATAAGCTCATCCTCAAATCTAGCTGTTCGCATATCCGTTACTAATTCACGTACCTCTTTTAATGCGATACTTGCCGTTTGACGAATATCCTTAATCTCTATTAAAGCTTGCTGTGGATCACGTTCAATTAATCTTGAAGCTAAGTCACTTTTTAAGCCTATCATCGATAACTTTTGGCCGAGCGTATCATGTAAATCCCGTGCAATACGTTGGCGTTCCTCAAAAACAATTAACTCAGCTATTCGTTCATTAGCAGTCTCAAGCTGCCCCTCTAAATTTTCGCGTTTATTTTTTGCATAAATCGTTAGTGGAAGTAGCACAACCGCTAGAATCGTTAAAACAACAAATGGTAGTTGTGATAAAAATAAGTGTAGCTCAACGAAAAAGCCAACACCTGTAGAGATAACCGTAAAGCCAATATGTAGTCCATACATAATATAGAAACCAACAGGTTTACGAATATTTCCAATAAAAAATGCTGTGAAAATCGATAAATACACATAGCCATATAATATAGTCATAACGATATTAATGACCATTTCAAAGCTAATCCACATATAAACAAGACCATTTTTCGAATTCATGGAAAATCGATAGAAAATAAAATATAGCATTAAAAATGTAATACCTACTGATATTTCTATATAAGATGATTTCCTAAAAATGAAGAAAAACGGTAGGAAACAGAAAATAATCCATAAATATATACTGAGCATTGGACTATTCGGAATAATACTGGGCCATTTCCTCATTATAATCTCACGCTCTTTCCTACTTTTCCCTTATTATAACAAGAAAATTAATTTTATGCCTGTACATGGTTATTAATGCATTATCCACATAATAACACTCCCCTAGTAATGGGCTATTTTCATAACGTAGTGTTGATTTCCGTTCTGGCTAGGTGCTTTATAGCTGACGCTTCAGAACAAGGCGTCCGATTCCGCTTGGGGCAACACGATGTTTTTTGTGCGAAAGCGTAGTGTAACGTAGCGGTCACGAAGGCATTATCACAGAATCTGAAGGTTTAGCCTTCGTTCATCTATATCGCAGATCCCCAAGGAGTAGCCCTGCCAAAACGAAGATTAACTTATATACAAGCTATGTCTTAAACATGTCATCCTCAACTTTTGGTGATGAGCACAGTAATTGCTTCATCTGGAATATGCAACTCATTTACATAAAACAGCCATCCCTTAGAAGAGATGGCTGAAAAAATTCTACTAAGCAGCGATACTGCCCCTTGCTTTTCGTTTAATTATTTCATTAACTTCTTTAAAGCTTACAAACTTACCTTGGTCTTCATCGTATAGTTTATAGCGTAATGATTCTAAACTCGTACGCAATGTTATTGTTGTCGCCGTGTGTAATGGCGGTGTTTCATTATGCGCTTTTTCAAGATTATAGTTTGGAACACGAGGGGCTAAATGATGTACATGGTGGAAGCCAATATTGCCTGTAACCCATTGTAATAGCTTTGGTAATTTATAATACGAGCTACCTTCGACAGCAGCCTTTACATAATCCCATTCTTTATCATGCTCAAAATAAGAATCCTCGTACGTATGTTGGATATAGAATAACCAAATACCAAGAGAACCAGCTACAAATAGTGTTATCCCCTGTACTAATAAAAATGCTTGCCAGCCCATAAAGTAAATTAATGCTATACAAATTCCAGCAATAACGACATTTGTTAAATGTGTATTAAAGCGTTCCTTTTGTTTAGCGTCTTTACGATTAAAGCGATTTAATATTAACACCATAAATAGTGGACCTAAGCCGAACATAACGAATGGATTACGGTAAAAACGATACCATAAACGTTGTCCTTTAGATGCTTGTAAAAACTCTTCCACTGTCATCATATCTATATCACCGATACCACGCTTGTCTAAGTTCGAGCTAGTTGCGTGGTGAATTGTATGTTCACGCTTCCATTTTTCATATGGGAATGATGTTAACACTCCAGTTACAAAACCAACCCAGTCGTTTGCTTTTTTACTTTTGAAAAATGAACCGTGTGTACAATCATGGAAAATAATAAATGTTCGTACGACAAAGCCAGCAGAAATTACACTTAATCCAACTGTTAGCCATGGTGAAATATCCATTAACATATAGCCAGCTACCCATAGAGCGATTAAAGGTACAATTGTATTTACCATTTGAAAAATACTTTTAGCTGTATCAGACTTCGCAAATGGTGCTACATCCTGACGCAGTTTTTTTGTTTTTTCTCGATCTGTTGCCATCGTTTTTACTCCCTCATTTCCTTTTTTCCTTATGACCTCATCATAAAACAAGAGTATAATCATACAACAGAAGCAAACATCATAAAAAGGGTATGACATTTGTCATACCCTTCATCATGTGTACAATGAAATAAAAATAAATAAAGATGGCTCCTCGCCATAAAGTGGAGTTGATTTCCGTTCCAGCTGGGCGCTTAGTGGCTGACGCTTCGCTTTCGCCACAGAAAAACATTTGTTGCTGTCGCTTCGCTTTCGCTACAGAGCAAAGCTTCCTGGGAGCGTCCGATGAGCAGATTCGCTTCGCTGCAGGGTCTCAGGCCAACAGATGTTTTTTGCGCGAAAGCGTGAGTGCAACGTAGCGACAGCAGCACGAGTTTGGTCACGAAGGCGTTATCACGGGATTTGATGGTTTTAGCCTTCGTTCCTCTATCGCTGATCCCCAAGGAGTCGCCCAGCCGAAACAAAGTTCAACCTATTATACAAATGCATATTTCATCTCCAACTTTGGTGATAAGCTTTTAAATATAGCATTAGTATGAGTAGGCAAGCTGAAAAAAAGTATAGCTAGGATTCACATATTATAAAGAAAGAATATGAATGTCATACCCTTTCTATCCTTTTGGTCCAGTTAACTGTAGCTGATAAAATACAAGATCTAGCCATTGTCCAAATTTATAGCCTGCATTTTTAATTGTACCTGCATATTCAAAACCTAGTTTTTCATGTACTTTAATACTTCCGATGTTTTCACCATCAATGCCCGCTACAAGTGTCTTCACACCTTGCTCTTTAGCAGTTCGAATTAGCTCTTGCATTAATTGTGACGCTATTCCTTTTTGGTAATGATCCTTATGCACATATACAGAGTGCTCCATTGTGTGCTTGTAACCAGGATATGGACGGAACTGACTATATGTTGCAAAGCCGGCTACTGTGCCATTCTCGTCAAAAACTAGCAATGGATTATCGAGCGTTTGCTGCTCCTTGAACCATTGCTTTTTTTCTTCTAACGATTGTGTTTCATATCGATAAACAGCTTTGCTCGTTAAAATAATGTCATTGTAAATATCTAAAATCTCGGGTAAATCTTTCTCTTCCATGAATCGAATCATCATGCTCACGTCCTAACCATCAATTATACCTCGGCATAATTACTTCTATTACAAAAGATTTTACTACTTTTTCTAGCATCACACATTAAAATATCGAGCATCTGGATGTGCAAAGACCATTGCTGAAACAGACGCTTCTGGCTCCATCATAAAGCCTTCCGTTAAATGTACACCAATGTCCTCCGGTTTTAATAAGCCAAACAATTTTTCTTGATCTTCTAGGTTCGGACATGCTGGATAACCGAATGAGAAGCGCTGTCCTTGATATTTTGCTGCGAAACGATCACGCATTGTAAAATCTGTCGCATCTGGGAAGCCCCACTGATCGCGAATTTCTTGGTGCATACGTTCCGCGAAACCTTCCGCAAGCTCAAGGGCAGTAGATTGTAATGCATGACTTTCGAGGAATTTCCCTTCCTCTTTTAATTGTCGAGCCTGCGCCATAACTCCTCGTCCTGCTGTTACTACCATTAAGGCAATATAGTCCATTTCACCGCTTTCTACTGTTTTAAGGAAGTCTGCAAGACATAAAAACGGTTCAACTTGCTGACGAGGGAAGGTAAATCGTTCAATTTCTGTTTGGCTATCTGTTGGATCATAAACGACTACATCATCCCCATCGGCTTGAGCAGGGAAAAACTGATACACACCCGACGGCTTCAATAGGTCACTTTGTAAATAGTCGTCGACTAAATCTTTTAACGCTGTTGCTCTTTCATCACCCGCATCAAGCAGCTGCTGTACTTGGCCTTTTAAACCTAGGTGATGGCCAAGTAATGTCCGCATATTAACATATGGATACAAATGCGAAACAGCGTATTCTCTCTTTACATGGCGTCGTAAATCAGCTGGAAGAAAGACAGACGCTTCCTTTACTGTACGTACAGGCTTTATCATTACTTCTTTTGCAGGGCGTGACGCTCTTTTTTCGTCTGCCTCTAAGCGTTTTTCACGAGATTCCTTAATTTCAGCTAAGAAATCGGCACGTGTATCTGTCCCCATTAATCGATTTGCCTGCTCTAAGCCTTGCATCGCATCCTTGGAATAAATGACAGGTCCATTATATTCGCCGGCAATTTTTGTTTCAGTAAAGCGACGAGATAATGCCGCTCCTCCTACTAAAATAGGTACGTCTATACCCGCTTCTTTGAAATCCTGAGCAGTAATAACCATTTGCTGTGCTGATTTTACAAGTAAACCTGAAAGCCCGATGAAATCCGGCTTCTCCTTGCGAATCGCTTCTATTAACTGAGTAGGTGTTACTTTAATACCCAAATCAATGACCTTATAGCCATTATTACTTAAAATAATATCGACAAGATTTTTCCCAATATCATGCACATCGCCCTTTACAGTAGCAAGTACCATTTTCCCCTTACCAGCACTCTCTTCATTTTTCTCCATAAATTGCTCTAAATGCGCTACTGCGGCCTTCATAACCCCTGCTGATTGTAATACTTCCGCTACGATCAGCTGATTATCGTTAAATAAACGGCCAACCTCTGCCATTCCATCCATTAAAGGCCCATTAATAATCTCAAGCGGTGTTTCGAAAATTTCACGAGCCGCCTCTAAATCTTCAATAAGCCCTTCCTTTGTACCCTCTAATATATAGTAGGCTAAGCGACCTTCTACTGTTTTCGGAATATCCGCCTCTGTTTTTTCTTTCTTTTTATCACGATAGAAATCTGTAAAGACAGCTAAAGTTTCATCATTTGTATTAAAGAGTAAATCATTTGCTAGCTTAATTTCCTCCTCAGGAATGGATGCATAACGTTCTAGCTTCTCCGTATTCACAATTGCATAATCTAAACCAGCCTGTGTACAGTGATATAAATATACGGCATTCAGTACTTCACGACCTACTGGTGGCAATCCGAACGAAATATTACTTACACCAAGCACCGTTAATGTCCGTGGCATTTTCTCCTTAATAAGGCGAATACCTTCTACCGTTTCAAGTGCCGAGCCAATATATTGCTCATCTCCTGTACCTACTGGGAACATTAATGGGTCAAAAATAATATCTTCAGGAGCAATACCCCATTTTTCTGTTAACAATTTATATGAACGTTCAGCAATTTCTAGCTTGCGATGTCGATCAACCGCCATGCCTTGCTCATCAATTGTACCTACAACTAAAGAAGCTCCATATTTTTTCACAAGCGGTAAAACAGCGTCAAAACGCTCCTCGCCATCCTCTAAGTTAATAGAATTAATGATAGCTTTCCCTTGAGAAAACTTAAGTGCTTCCTCAATTACTTTTTCATCTGTCGAGTCAATCACAAGAGGTACTTTTACTTTTTTTACAACCTCCTGCATAAAGCCACGCATATCCGCTAGTTCATCACGGTCAGGATTAGCTAAACAAATATCGATCACATGTGCTCCATTTTTCACCTGAGCACGGGCGATTTCTGCTGCTTCCTCAAACTTCCCATCAATAATTAAATTTTTAAACTTACGAGAACCAATGACATTTGTCCGTTCTCCAATAAATAATGGACGCATAGAGTCGTCATACACCAATGGCTCTATCCCTGATACTACATGACCATGCGTCACATCTTGTAATTGACGAGGCTTTTCGTCCTTTAGCACCTCTCTGATAGCCGCAATATGTGCTGGCGTTGTACCGCAGCAACCTCCGACAATATTTAGCCAGCCCTTTTCCGCAAAGCCTTTTAGCTTTTGTGACAATGATTCAGGTGACTCATGATAGCAGCCTTCCTCATCCGGTAAGCCCGCATTCGGGTAACAGCTAATATAGCCTGTTGAAAGCTCTGCTAGTGAACGAATATGATCCGTCATAAACTCTGGTCCAGTCGCACAGTTTAAGCCAACTGACAATGGCTTAATATGCTCGATGGAAATGTAAAAAGCATCAATTGTTTGGCCGGCAAGTGTCGTTCCCATCGGTTCAATTGTTCCGGATATCATCACAGGTAGCTCTTTTTCAGTAGCCTTAAAAGCACGAGATATCCCCAATGCTCCCGCCTTAACATTCAACATATCCTGACTAGTTTCTAACAACAAAACGTCCGCCCCGGCATCGATTAATGACTTTGCTTGAACATAAAAGTTTTCCTCTAGCTCATCAAATGTAATTCCACCTGTAACAGATAGGGTTTTGGTAGTTGGTCCCATCGCTCCCGCTACAAAACGTGGCCAATCGGATGTTGAAAACTGATCTACTACTTTGCGTGCAATTTCTACAGCACGTTTGTTAATTTCTTCTGCCTTCGCACCTAGATCATATTCATTTAATACAAGTGGTGTACCCCCAAATGTATTTGTACAAATAATATCTGCTCCAGCCTCTAAATATTTTCTATGAACCTTTTCAAGCACATCTGGTCTAGTTAGCACAAGATTTTCATTACAGCCATCATATTCCTCGCCGCCAAAATCCTCTGCCGATAAATTTTCATTTTGTAGCATTGTTCCCATTGCGCCATCAAGAATTAATATTCGTTTCTCTAGTTGCTCTTCAATCATGTGCTTAGCCATTTATACTTACCCCTTTTTTCTGTTCATCCAATTGCTCAATAACTTTCATTAATTCTAGCGTCATATCATAGCGTAAAAATGGTGTGATGAGGTAAATACCATTGAAATATTCCGCTGCTACTTCTACTAATTCTTTAGCAATTGCAATGCCTTCTATTGTTGCGAGTTCCTTATCATCACCACAAGCCTTCATACGTGCTAACGCTTCATCAGATAGTTTGATGCCTGGTACTTCATGATGTAAGAACTCCGCACTTTTATAGCTCGTTACTGGCATAATACCAATATAAATTGGCGTATCTAAATGCTTTGTCGCCTCGTAAATTTCCACGATTTTTTCCTTTGTATAAACAGGCTGTGAAATAAAATAATCTGCCCCATGTTCAATTTTCTTTTCTAATCGAGAGACAGCGCGTTCTAGTACACGGACATTAGGATTAAATGCAGCCGCTACAGAGAAATTTGCCTTTTTACGAAGCGGTTTCCCTGAGAACGAAACACCTTCATTTAACTGTTTTATTAATTGGATTAGCTCCATTGACGATACGTCGTAAACGCTAGTTGCTCCTGGGAAATCGCCTACCTTTGTCGGATCTCCAGTAACCGCTAAAACATCATGAATTCCTAGTGCATTTAATCCCATTAAATGTGATTGAAGACCAATTAGATTTCGATCTCGACATGTTATATGGGTTAACGGGCGTACCCCGTGCGTTTCTTTCAGTAAGGCACCCATTGCGACATTACTAATCCTTGGAGAAGCAAGTGAATTATCTGCCATCATGACTACATCCGCACCCGCCTCATATATTTTCTTTGCCCCTTTAATAAAGCCTTCTATTTCTAAATGTCTTGGTGTATCTAACTCCACAATAACCGAGCGTTCACGTTTTACTTTTTCATGTAATGGCTCATAATTTGCTGGCTCTGCCTCACGCACAATCTCTATTTTTTCTGGCTTTGTATACTTTTCCTCAACCGGGGATAGCTCCTCTAAATACTTTTTCGCTGCAGCAATATGCTTTGGTGTCGTACCACAACAGCCACCAATTAAACGAACCCCTTGATCACGAAGCTCTACAGCTGCTCGACCAAAATAATCAGCTTCCGACTCATAAACGACACGCCCATCCTCTAAATCAAGAAGAGAGGCATTCGGGTACGCTGACATAAATGCTTGCTCAGGAAGCTCTACCCCTTCAAATGCTTGGATAGTATGGTGAGGACCTAAACGACAGTTAACACCTACGATATCAGCACCTAACGCTTCAAGTTCATGTAAGGCGTGATTTAAGCTCATTCCATTTTGTAATATTCCGGGTTCGTGCATAGAAACTTGAGCGATAATCGGTAATGTCGTTTTTGCTCGTAGCATTGATAAAGTCGCTGTTAGCTCTTCAAAATCATAATAGGTTTCAAGTAAAATGCCATCTGGATTTCCTGCAAGTAAAACCGTTGCCTGCTCATCTATAGTTGCTAAAATTTCCTCTAACGTTGCATCACTTTTTCGAATACCACGGATTCCCCCAATAGTACCCAAAACAAATTGCCCTCCATCCGCTGCTGCACGTTTTGCAATCGTTATAGCAGCTTCATTATATTGCTGTACACGAGATTCTAATCCATAGCGGGCTAATTTTATGGCATTAGCTCCGTAAGTATTGGTCTGAATAATATCGGCACCAGCAGCTATATATTCTCTATGAATCTTTTCAATTAGTTCCGGTCTCTGTACATTCATTTCCTCATGACAGTACTCCAAGCCATAGCCGTATAAAACTGTACCAATTGCACCATCTGCTGTAAGAACATGCGTTTTTAACCTTTCAAGCAATCCCATAAAACTAACCTCTCTTTCTTTTTCTATCAATTATGCCTCGGCATAAATTCGTTCTGAATCGGCTTTGTGCTTAGACCTGCACGCTGCAGGTTAGTTAGCCTACTATCCGCTAAGAACTCCTTGCCAATTCTGTGACATCCGCCGAAGGCTTTAGGTCAACACTCAGTCGTTGCCACAGGACGTGGCGTCCTTAGACTGAGTTCCTCTATTTCGGCGGATGTTTGGACTTTCCACCGAAAAAAGTTAAAATAAAAAAAGCCTTCTTTCACAAAAAAAGAAGGCTTTTACGTTTCGTAATTGTTTTCCTTCTCATCTTCGACACATGGTCTTCTGGATTTAGCACCTGACAATAAGTTGGTTGCTGAAGCTTCATAGGGCCAGTCCCTCTGCTTCTCTTGATAAGAATTTAGTATGAATTTTTTAAATAATTAAAAGAATCATATCGTTTACGAACGATTGAGTCAAGACTATTTCACTGAACAAAGGATAATTTTTACGAAATTCACAAAATTTCGATTTATATTAAACAATTATGATAGTTTTTCTACAAGTTCCTCACCAATTTTTTTACCATTTTGAATACACGCACCTATGCCTACTCCAAAATAAGAGCATCCTGCTATTGATAAATTTGGATAGTTTTTCTCGAGCTCTTGTAAGAGACCTTGCAACGCTTCACGGTGTGCCAAGTCGTACTTCGGCATCTGGTCGATCCATTTCGTCACGTTAATAACAGTTGGTTTTTCCTCAATCCCCAAGCTTTTTCTTACGTCCTCTAGAGCTACAACCGCTAATTCTTCATCTGACATTATACGCAATTTCTCATACACAGGGTTAATGCTCTTATAAAAAAGTCGTACAAGTAATTTTCCTTCTGCTGAAGTGTGTTTCCACTTGCGGCTTGTCCACGTTGCTGCATTACAGATAACATCCGAATTATGTGACACAATATAGCCTGTTCCATCTGCAGGTAATCTATTATCGGGAACATCAAATCCTAAATAAATCGTAATGGCGGATGCAGTATTAAATTGTTCAAAATAGCCGTTCAAAGAGTCATCCTGTAATAAGCTTTGTACCGCTTCATTTGGCAGTGCCAATACAACATGATTTGCTTCAATCATTTTACCGTTTGCTAACGTAACAGCGTATAAATTCTCCTGCTTTTTAACACTAGTAGTAGCAATCCCTTTTATAATTTCTACATCCGTCAATGTTTCTTCAAGTCGATCAATTAGTGACGATAAACCATTTTTAAATGAAATAAATTTTTTATTGGCGGCTTTCACAAATTGTTCTCTGTTTGCATCGAAACCTTTAATAATACTACCGTAATCGTTTTTGTAATCGATTAAATACGGTAAAGTAGAAGCAATTGAAAGTTGATTTAAATCTCCAGAATATACACCTGCTAGTACCGGTGCTATTTGGTTTTGAACAAGCTCTTCACCTAAATAATACGTTAAAAATTCCCCAATCGAGCTTTCCTTTGTAAACCTTTCATTCGGCATTGTTAAATCCTTTAACGCTTCTTTTTTACCTTCCTCTGATACAAGCGTGCTTTCCTCAAGAGATTGTAAGCTCATAGGAATACCGAATGTTGAGTCTGCTGGGATGGCATGTAGTTCATTATTTGTGTAAATATACGAAATACCTGTTTCGTTATATACAAGATTTTGTGCAAAATTCAGTTCCTCTACTAACTCCATGACACCTTTATGACGCGCTACAATAGAATCTGCTCCAGTTTCCATGATGAATCCTTGTTCATATGCAGAATGCAGCTTGCCACCAAGATATGTATTTTTTTCAACAAGCACAAGTTTTACATTTAAGTTTTTCTCCTGAACTTGGCGTTGTAAATAATGCATCGTACACAATCCCGTAATTCCGCCACCTAATACAACAACTGTTTTCATATTAACCGCCCCTATTTTTAGTTCTTTATTTAGTATAAACTTTTTTTATCGAAAATTACGTTAAACCCTTTACAAATTTAGCAAAAATGGAGCTATCCAGCATATTGGACAGCTCCAGTTTTTCATCATATATTCGCTAGAGGCTTTTACCTTCATTACAGAAATTATCTATTAACAGTTGATATAGTGTTATTTGTGCCCTAAAGTATGTATCAACGATTTTTTCCCTTTTCTCTTCATTCATTTAAATTTTGTGCAAAGCTAGCTAATTTTCCAGCTGAATTTTTCACTTCGTTAAAGGCAATACCTAATTCACTTAGTACCTCCACAATTGCTTGTACTTCTTTTTCCATCCGACCATTTTGGTCTTTCGCCTCGGTCATAGCTTCTAATATGTTAGTAAATTGACCTTCCGTTTGAACCATATTTTCCTCACCAGAGGCTACCTCTTCTTGAATATTACTAAGTGAATGAACAAGTTTATCTGTCCGCTCATTCGTTTTATGTAGTAACGTTGCTACCGATGTGACAGATTCCTTTGTTTGAATCGATAGTTTTCTCACTTCATCTGCAACAACACTAAAGCCTTTACCCGCTTCTCCAGCACGAGCGGCTTCTATTGCTGCATTTAAAGCTAACAAGTTCGTTTGATTAGCAATATTTGTCACAACATTCATAATCGATTCCATTTCCTTTGACATATTTGTCAACTGTGCAATATTTTCCGCTATATCATGAAGTGAGCAAATTATAGTATTCATATTTTGCGATTGACTCTTTAAGCGTTCACGCCCTTCTAATGCCTGACTCTCAGCCATAGTCGACACTTGAAGTGATTTTTTCGCTAGTTGTTTAATTTCCTCTGATTGTCCACTTAAACGATGAAATGAATTGTTTGTTTCTTGAGATATTGTGGCAAGACCTTCCGAAGACTTTACGATTTCTTGCTCTATCGCTTCTTTTCTACGTTCTATTTTTTCATGAAGTTGTTCAATTGTGTGCTCAAACGCCTCTAAAACCAATTGTTGCTCAAAATTGGAAATTTTCGAGATGGCTCGAATTGTATTAAGCTGATCTATTGGATGAACAACATGTTCTTCAACCAAGTCAATAAATGACGCAGTTAAATCTTGAAACGCACAAATATACCATTGTGTTTTAAGGCCAATATGGACATGCACTTTAGCAATTTTTATGCGTCTTTGATAAAATTCATTATCAATCTTACCATTAAACATTTCAATAATATGACGTCGTAATGTTATTTTCAGCTTCTCCACAGAACTATGTCTATTAATAATATCTACTAAACTATGTTCAGTTCCAATCATTTCATAAAATCGATTAACAATATTATCAATATTGGCTTCTACAAAAGGTTGAAAGGCTTTTAAATATTGTAAATCAGTCTTTGTCAATTGGAGCAAATCAATTTGCTTTTTTATTGAATGGCAATTCCCTATATCCATTTTCACCGTGTAGTGCTTTAAATCTAACGCCGTTGTCTTTCTCTCTTTTTGAAAAATCACACATTTACCCTCTTTCATGCCGTGTACTTTTGAAAAGCTGAGAAAAATCTAATTTCGTCTACCAAAGATATAAAAGGTTAGGAAGATTCATCCCCAACTTTTGGTGATAAGCCATCACATTACTTATGATGCTGATTTCTGCTACGGGCTACCATCAGCTAAAAATAGCAATCTTATGACTAGCTATTACTACTAACTACTCTTTCAGAATCACTCATATACATTATACATTTTATAAATAGCTGTCAATCTTCGGATATACATTTTTTCCCTAAAATTATATAAAAAGTCCCTGTTATCTAAAGCAATAAAAAAGCTACCACAATACTTTTGGGTAGCCAATTTACATCATCTCTATTTTTTATCCTTATTTTTCCCCTCGTTTTAGTTTGAAGTAATTACCTCTTTGTTATATTAATATTTTTACAATCATTCATTCATAGTGATATAAACCTGTAAAATACCCATAAATAAGCACTTAAGACCTGTACAGAAAACGTTCACAATAAATTCTAAATACCTATTATTTTTTAATAAAAAATACTTACTTTCCTTTCAACTCTTGCAGTAAAATTGCAGCCTCCTCACTTCCTGCTTCTGCTGCAAGTCCATACCACTTTATAGCCTCTTTAATATTTCTAGCTATTCCTTCACCTTTATTGTAAATGTGCCCTAATTGTAATTTAGCTTCTAGATCTCCTTGAAGAGCGGCCTGTTTAAACCAATGAATACCCTTTTCAATATTACGTATACCTGTTAACCCTTGGCTCCAAATAAAGCCCAAATCATAAAAGGCATCGACGTGATATTGCTCTGCAGCTTTTTCATACCAAAATAATCCACGGTTCACATCTTTAGGTTGCCCTAACCGTCCCTCTAAATAGATTCCTCCAAGCCTGTATTGCGCTTCGACATAGCCTGCTTCAGCAGATCTTCTATAGTAGCTACATGCTTGCTCCTCATTTTTGTCGATTCCTAATCCCTGCTCGTAAATAATTCCGAGGGTAAACATAGCCTCTGCCACACCTTGTTGTGCAGCGAAGTCAAACCACTTCTTCGCAAGTACCAAATTTTCTAGTACTCCCTCACCGTTAAAATACATATCTGCTAAATTATTTGCAGCATCTGGATGCCCCTGCTTTGCTGCAGCCTCATACAAAATAAACGCTCTATTATAGTTTTCTTGAACACCTAGACCTTCAAAATAAAAATTACCAAGTGCATATTGTGCATCGGCATTTCCTTGTGACGCTGCTAACTCAAACCACTTTATTGATTTTTCTGGTCGGAAATATTCGCCGTCAATTGCGCTATAATATTCGCCAAGCTGAAATTGTGCATCTGTATCCTGTTCCTCAATGGCATCTTTATATAAGTCAATAATTTCCTCATGATCTAGATCTTCTTCATCAAACGCCTCAACCTGTTCATTTTGGTGAATAAAATACCATTCCAATATATCAAGTACATCATCAACAACTTCATTGCAATTGGATAACCTCTCCAAAGAAGAAATTTGCCAAATAAATATATAGATAGGGAGTGGAATTGCATCACGCAGTAAATCATCATATTCAGCTAAAAGCGTTAGCACATTCTCCTGTACTGACTTCGTCTGTTCTGGATGTATAATTTGTAAGTGTCGTTGTTGATTCTTTTTCAACAGTCCTTGCACAACTTGATATAGTATTTTGTGCAAGGTTGCTAATTGTACTTGTTCGACTGTTATTAAATTAATGTTTTGCGCAAACCATGTATCTTCTGTTTGCGTGAGCTTTTGCAGAGAGACAATTCGCTCTTTATTTTTTTTTGCTAAAAGTTGCCCATACATTCATTTCCCCCCTTGCACTCTATCTTGCCACTATTATATGGAAAACAGTTCTAAATTGGTTACACATATGCTCTCAAGATTAATCCAATAAACAATGTAATGAACAAAAAGACTGTGACATTCATCCATTTATACATTTCTAATAATCCGATAAATTCACGAGTAAATGCATTAGGTACATAGTAAAAGGCAGTCTTCGAACCAACTCCTTGTGCATCAAACTTCGCCTTTTTTGCATAAATACTTGCACGAAAAACATGAAAATTATTCGTTACGAATATGGATCGATATTTCTTTCCTTGAGCATGCTTATCCATAATTTTTTTAGAGAATGCCATATTTTGTTCCGTATTTGTCGATTGATCTTCCATTAATACTTTTTGAGCTGGTATTTGATGTTCGTCAACTATATATTTTTTCATGGCATATGCTTCTGATACTTTTTCATCATGCCCCTGTCCCCCTGAGACGATAATGTAAGGTCGCTCACCATATTTTTTAAATTGCTTTACTGCCTCGTCTAAACGGCTAGCTAAAAGTGGTGGCACCTTATCTCCAATTAGTCCTGATCCTAATGCAATAATATAGTTTGGCTCATATAGGATCGGCGTAAAATGATAGAGAGTCGCATAGGCCATTATGCTTGTGTATAAAAACATTGTATAGCCAAAAACCAAAAACGCATAGAAGAAAAGAATGTGCCAAATTTCATGTTCGATTTTCATAAAAATTACAAATACATACCAAATCATCATAATAAAAAAGCACAAGCCAAAAACAGCTAACAATAGATTACGGACTTTCCGGCCTTCTTTTTCAAGTAAAACTTTACTATTAAAAAACGTAGCTATCGATAAAATAAACATCATACTCGGGAAACTTCCTAGTATAATGACTATACCCATCTTCGACACAATCCCCTGCTCATTTGGCAGAATTACAGGATGACTAATTATTATTGTGCTTAAAATAAACAACCCTAAAAGGCCAAGAACTACTGCATTGAGAAGACGTCTTTTTTCCGTTATATATAACAGTAAAAAAAATGAAATTAATAGTAATAATGTTGAAATCATCGTCTCACTCCTTTCTTTTTATCTACAATTTTTAAGGTTGTCCTTATAACGCTGGATTGTATTCCGTTCGTGACTGAGCGCGGCGGCCAACTTCTAGTGTACTCAACAATATACAGCATACATTATAGGTAGTACATGCCTAAAATTGGTGATAACATAGACACTTCTTGGTCAAATTTGATGCTATCTCTAAATTGATCGAAGCGTTTATTTTATTTTCCGAGAAGATTCATGTAAAATTACTATTAAGAACTAGTTTAGACAAAACTAAAAATTATATTGGAGGAATACAAGTAATGAAAAAAATCATTGCTGCTATTTTTGCAGCGACACTTATGTTTGCGTCTGTTGGAGCAACATTATTCATCTCAGATACACCAACTGCAGAAGCTAAATCGTATAAGTCAGGTAAAAAAGGTTTCTCAAACAACAATAATAACAACAACTCAAATTTCCAAAAGTCTCAGGATAAAACTAAAGACCAAAATAATGCAACAACAAATAAAAATAATACAACTTCTACAAACAAAACGGATTCAACAGCTAAGAAAGGTGGATTCTTCTCAGGCGGCCTTATGAAAGGCTTAATGCTTGGTGGCTTAGCTGGTTTATTATTCGGCAGTCTTTTCAGTGGTATGGGTATGCTTGGTAATATTTTAGGCTTATTAATTAACGTTGCAGCCATCATGATTATCGTAACGCTAGTTATAAAAATTGTTAATATGTTTAAAGAGAAAAAACGTAAAGAGGAAGCACAATGGCACAAATAATTAATGAGCAAGATATTATAAATGCAATTTGTTTATCACAGTCCTACTATAAAAACATTCGCCCTGAGGATGTACTTGTAGAACTAACATACGACGATGACACAGGCTTTGGTGCAGAAATTGAAGTTAATGGTCAAATTGAAATGTTCGATACAGCTGCAATGATCGGCGCGCTACGTGTATGGATTAAAGATGTCCTACATGGTGACCCTTTTTCAACAGGCATCGAACTCGTTCTAGACGATGAAGAAGGTATTATTGCCAAACTATCGTAAATAAGTAAAAAATAGCAGTTCAATAAATCTTAATGATTTGTTGAACTGCTTTGTTATTTTTCAAGATGTTTTTTGCTTGTTCTTCAACACTTATCTACAAACAATTGTCACCCCGCTAGCTATTCATCGCAATAAAAATAACAAAGGGTAGAGGTTTCTGATCACAACCTCTACCTTAAATTATTTTACCTTTTTAATAGACTGTTAAAATTCACAAATATTTTCGCAGCATGGCTACGTTTTGTAGGAGCTTCAGGTAAAAATTCCCCTTCGTTCCCTCTAACCATATCAAGCTCATACAACATCGTTATCGCTTGTTTTGTTTCTTCATTATAGGAAGCGATATCAGTGAATGGTGCTTTTCCTTTTACAGCATAATGTTGCTTTTGTTTAGATTCATAGGCTCTATTTATCATTAATGCTAATTGAGCGCGAGTAACCGGCTGTCCTGGGTTAAACTTCCCATTCGTTCCCTTAATTAACCCATACGCATAAGCTGCTGCAATTTCTGACTGAGTACCAACGTCATAGTTTGCGATGTCTTTAAATGGTGCTTGTTCCTTCGTCGTTAAACCTAGGCTTCTAACAAGCATCGTAGCAGCCTGTGCTCTAGTAACATTTTGCTCAGGTCTAAACGTACCATCTGCGTAACCTTTCATAATACCTTCTTTAGCGGCCTTCAGAATATACTCCTTTGCCCAATGTTTTTCTATATCGGTAAAGGTTAAAGTTTTCCCTGTAGTAAAAGTAACTGATGGACTTTGAACACTTTCATTACCAGCTGCATCAACCGCTTTAACAGCTATTGTGTATGCTGTATTCTCTGTTAAATTATCTAAAGTTATCGTCGTTGTCTCGGCATTTTGCGTAAATGCTAGCTTACTATTTACATATACGTTGTAACTAGTAACACCTACATTATCTTTCGCTTCCTGCCAGCTTATTTTGACAGTTGTACTATCTTTCATATTTGCTTGAATAAATTTTGATACATCCCATAAAGAACTTGCTTTAATCGCTGGTAGAAATGCCTCGTTCGCTACTGCTTTATAGCCTGCTTCACTTAAATGAATATTTTCAGGATTTGGTAAATAGCTCGGAATATCTTTTGCTACAATATCGTATGTCGGTACAAAAACGGCACCTGATTTTTCAGCAGTTGTTTTTATCGTCGCATTCATAACCTTTAATAGCATTTTAAATTGTGTCTGTAAATCCTCGCTATAGTACGGAAAAGAATTATAATAGCCCATGACATAAACTTGAGCATTCGGATTTAGCTTCTTTACTTCTTCTAAAATAGCAGCAATATTTTTTATGGCCTCTTGGGAAGCTTTTAACATCATTGCTGCATTAATGCCAGTTATCTGGGACTCTTTTAAAATCGGTATTATATCATTGGCGCCAGCGGTTAGCGTAATAATCTCCGCTTCTTTAATAGATGTACGCAGCTTTACCTTCTCACTTTGATAACCAAATCCTACTACTGGCTTTTCCACATTATTTTGTATATCTTCTACTATATTTTTCGTTGTGTAGCCCGAATAGGCAAACCCTTTATTATAAGAAGAAATGAAACCATCTTGCTGTAAAGCTTGTGCAACAAAATCTGTGTAACCTAACCCGATAATACCACCGTCATTCATACCGTGTGCTAAGGAATCGCCCAGTGCTACATAATCAGCTTGAACTACCCAACTTGGCGCTATGTTGTCTCTTTGTTCCTTCGCATTCACACCTATTGGTAGTACTACTAATTGACATGCCAAAACGCCGGCCGCTAAAAAACGAAATTTCTTTGATAATTGCATACACCCACTCCTCCAATTTTTACTAATTACTATTTTAATATAAATAGGGTAAAAGTGGGTTAAACAAGAGGGGATATTTCACGATAACGTGTTTGTTGATTTCCGTTCCGACTGTCGCTTTCCTCGTAGCGTCCAGTCTTTAACATATATAAACTACATACGTTGTAACAAATGTCATCCATGAGCTAAAAATCATTTTTTACTCCAGTTGAACCTTTCCATAAATACCGCCACCACCAACCTCAATTGCTAATTGCCCTGTTCTTGCTAAATCAATCATCTTGGCAATTTTGTACGGCACGATTTGTTCGAGTTGTTCTAGCGTAACCCGATGCAAGATGTTCATCTCTGTACCAAATGCTTGTACTAATCGTTCCATCATTTTTGGCCCCAATCCTGGAATAAAGTCTAGTGGTACTTGGTGAATATATGGTGGTCGTGCACGTTTATGTGTAACTTGCTCTGAAAGCTCCTTAATCCGTGTTGCAACACCTTTTATAATGTGCGTGCTTTCACAGTTTGTACAGATTGTTGCATAATTGCTAAGCTGCTCACCACATTTCGCGCAGACAGTCTCATGGTATTTACCAAGCAAAGGATTTAAGCCATAATTGGCTGTTACTACCCGACCTTGCTGTTCATGAAGCGCCATCTTTAATTCTGTAAAATTTGCATTAGATAGTCTTAATTTTTGATACTCACGTGCAATTTTTCCAAGTGAATGAGCATCAGAGTTGCTGACAAATGTATATGCTTGCAGTTCTTTAATGTTACTCACCATTTCGGTATCGGAGCTCAAACCAAGCTCTATCGCATCTATAAGTTGAGGGTCGAATACTTCTGTTAAACTACGATGTACGCCTTTACCGAACAAACTTTTAAATGGTGTAAAAACATGAGCAGGAATAAAAAGCCCGCTTAATTCATGAACCTTTTGTTGTAATGTTCGACCGTCACAATAAATGCGCTGAGAGCTTAAATGAATATTTTTCATATGATTAGACATCCATTTTGAAAATTCCCTCATATGCAGAAGTGTAGGAAAATAGGCAAGTACATGGATTGGTCCAAGGCAATGATGATCATAAATCTCTATTTCAGTACCTGGAATAAGAGTTGTTTCTTGAAAACGAAGCCCTCCTTGTTCTAGCTCCTTCAGTTCTCCTTGTTCGATCATCGCTGACATTTCATCCATTACTTCTGGTGAATGGCAATCAATAATCCCAATAATATCTAGTCCCTTTCTTGCACTTGAAGACTCTAAAATTTTTGCTAACGTTAACGTTTTACTGCCAGTAATTTTAACTGCACGACCACTTGAAGTACGCCCAATATGAATATGTAAATCTGCATAAAAATCTTGCATCATTGTCTCCCTCCTCCTACTTTTAGATGACATAAAAAAGCCTCACATTGCTGCAAGGCATGTTAATCTTAATTATGATGGATGATTGCTGTTAGTACTATTGTTTGACTCAAAAGCACCCGAGCCCTGTGATGGTATTGACGAAGAATCATAGGCCACCAATGTCACTCCAATGTTCTTTTCTAGCTCATTAATTTTTTCAAGCTGTTGTTGATCTAATTGCGCAATCTTAATCTCTTCCATTTTCATCAAATCCTTTCATGATTAAAGTTCCCCAAATAAAAAACATATATACAAAAAAAATAATGACTGATTGTCAGTCATTATTCTTTGACTTTATTTCAGCTATTTTGTAACATAGTAAATAAGCAGGACAAAAGCGAGGGATTTCATGTCAAAAGAAGAGAAAATTATTCAAGCCGCAATTGAAGTTTTCCGTGAAAAAGGAATTGAAAAAACAAAGGTTTCAGATATCGTAAAAGCTGCAGGTATCGCGCAAGGGACATTTTATCTTTATTTCCCATCACGTCTTTCAGTTATGCCAGCCATTGCAAATGTTATGGTGGAGAAAATTATTGCTGCTATTAACGATGGGATTTCAAAACAAGAGCCGTTCGCAAAGCAGCTAGAAAAAGTAGTAGATATTGTTTTTTCTCTAACAGAGGAATATCGAGATGTATTTGCACTTATCTATGCCGGTATTACACAAACTGAGCATATGAAAGAATGGGAAAATATATATGCCCCCTATTACGAATGGATGAATCATTTCTTGACTGAAGCTCAACAACAAGGAACGATACGCGCTTCTCTAAACACTACTTGTTCTTCTAAACTTATAATAGGTCTAATAGAGTCTGCCGCTGAACAAATTTATTTGTATGATGATAGTGAAGAAGAAACAATTAGACTTCAAAAGCTTGAGCTCCTCGACTTTTTACATCATGCACTCGATTTACGTCACGCATAAGTGACGTTCTCTTTTATGCTAAAAATGACTGAATGTCAGTCATAATAATAGGAAGGAATTTAACTATGAAAAAAGATTGGATTTATGTTGGATTAACTAGTTTATTTGAATTGTTTTGGATATTTGGTTTTAATGTTGCCGATTCTTGGTGGCATTGGGCTATTATTGTGGCCCTAATTGCATTGGATTTTCACTTCTTATCGAAGGCTTGTGAAAACCTACCTACAGGAACGGTTTACGCGACTTTTGCTGGGGTCGGTACAATTGGTACTACATTAATGGACATTTTTATTTTCGAAGGTGAGTTTAATGCCATTAAAGGAATTTTCATGTTTATTTTAGTACTGGGTGTTATTGGTCTTAATTTAGCTGATAACCCTTCAAAAAATCATGTTAAAGAGAAAGGAGCTAACGCATAATGGGTTGGATACTTGTTTTATTAGCGGCAATTTCGGAAATTATTGGTGTCGTAGGTTTACGTTTTTATAGTCAGGAAAAAAATATACGAAATTTATTAATCTATCTAGGCGGCTTTGGGATGTCCTTTATGCTATTATATGCATCCTTTAACTATTTACAGTTAAGCATTGCCTATGTAGTTTGGGTTGGCATTGGTACAGTTGGTGCTGTTCTCGTGAATATTATATTCTTCGGAGAATCTAAAAACCTGACTCGAATTATTAGTATCATCGCCATCATCATTGGTGTGGCAGGATTAAAAGCAGTATCTTAATTTATGCTATTTTAATTCAAAGTATTGTGAGTGAATGCTAAAGACTAGTATGGCTTTTTGGCAAAGTGAAAGGTTGATCCCCGTTCCGACTAGACAGCAGTTCGTTTTTTAATGTTTCCATCATAAACTTTAAACGTTAGTCTATAGCTAACAATTAAGCAAAATAAACATTTTGTGTTAACTATTTAATTCCATAAAGTTGACACAAAGTGTTTATTTTTTTACACTACTACTATTAGCATTACTTTTAGGGGTGAAATAATGACAACAGTTGCGGAACATACACATCACAAATTAAGAACTGTCGATCTTGCATACATTGGACTATTTTCAACATTAATGATGATAGGAGCTAATATCACGTCTATTGTACCTTTCATGATGATTGGTGGCGTACCTATCACAATGCAAACGTTTTTTGCTATTTTAGCAGGACTTATTCTTGGTAGTAGAAAAGGGGCACTCGCTTGTACCGTTTATATGTGCATAGGGTTAGCGGGTGCACCTGTATTTGCTCGTTTCAACGGAGGGTTTGGTCAAATTATTAGCCCTACTTTTGGTTTCATTGTTTCTTTCATATTGGCTGCATTTGTCGCGGGGCTTATTGTAGAACGTAGTGGAACGAAAAAAAGCTATGTAGTTGCTGCATTAGTGGCAACAGCCATTAATTACTTACTAGGAACAAATTGGATGTACTTTGCCTACAAGCTATGGGCTAGTGCTCCTGATGCTTTCACTTATAAAGTGGCATGGCTTTGGATGATGCCTCCTTTGCCAAAGGATATTATTTTAGCTATATTTGCAGGCTTTTTTGCATACCGCCTTCAAAAAGTATTAAAAATAATTCCGATTAGATAAAGGCTTATCACCATAATGAGGGGTTGAATTCCGTTCCGGCTGGGCGCTTTGTAGCTGTCGCTACAGAAAACATTTGTTGCTGCGGCTTCGCTTTCGCACAGAAAAAACATTTGTTGCTGTCGCTTCGCTTTCGCACAGAGCAAAGCTTCCTCGGGGCGCCCGATGAGTCGCTTGGCTCTTCTATCCGCCGCTCTATTTTAAATCCAACAAACAAAAAAATGTCCCATAAGTTTATCGATACTTATGGGACATTTTTTTATTTTTAAACGTATTTTTTCATCCAGTTTAAGAAGTTATCCATAACTACATCTAGGAATTTGATAGTACCTTCATCTGTTAAATTGCCTTCTGTATCAAATTTAGTGTGTACTGCTCCAATATAAACGTCATTACCACTAAGTAATGGTGAATTTACTCCAGGTGAGAATAAAATATCTCGTAAATGTAATTGTGCTTTAACAGTACCTAAGTTACCCATTGATGCCCCCATCATGAATGATGGCTTGCCAATCATTACTTTATCAACACGAGATAACCAATCGATGGCGTTAACCATAACACCTGGCACTGTACCATTATATTCTGGTGTCAACCAAAGAACTGCATCCGCCGCTTTTACTTGTGCTTTAAATTCAAGTACAGGCTGTGGTGCTTCATTTTCGATATCTTGATTATACATTGGTAAATCGTTCAAACTTAATATTTCAAGATCAAATTTCTCTGTATAACGCTTTTGGATAAATTTTGCTAATTGCATATTATAAGATTCTTTACGGATACTACCTACGATTGCTACTACTTTCACAATATTCCTCCTAAATGTGCATTAATTTTATTATTTGTAGACAGTTTTATTTTATACCGTCCTAATAATAGGTTGCAAATTCCTCAACCGGTTTACGGTAACCACGCAAACGGCGACTACTTTCTTTTTCTTTACCTATAGTAATCATTAGTGCAATCTCATGTGTCTCTGGAATATTAAAAAGAGCTCTCATTTGTTGCTGATCAAAGCCGATCATTGGACATGTATCCCATCCACGATTTTTGGCTGCCAGCATAAATAACATAGCTGAAAGTGAAGCGTTACGAATTGCTTCCTCCTTCATAAATTCCTGGCCTCGTTCTTCATAAAATTTAGCGTTTTCACTGACGATATTGTCTAATTCACAAGCATTAATAATGCCTAAGTCTACCATCCCTTGATTAAGGTTAGCCGTATTTTTATAGGCTTCTTTATCTCCTAATACAAGGACAACCGCTGAGGCTGAATGTACTTTATATTGCCCGTATGCAGCTTCTCGTACTTTTTCTTTTTTTTCTTCATCTAATACAACGATATAATTAGTATGTTGTAAATTAAAGGCGGAAGGAGCAAGCTTAACATCTTCCAAAATGGGACGTATATCTTCTTCGCTCATCTTGATATCCTCTATAAAGTTATTCGCAGAGCGACGCTTATCTATTAGCTTTGAAAATTCCATCTAACTGACCTCCACTCATCTGTAATTTTCATTCAGCAGAGGCTTGAGTTACTCTGCTAAATGGGATAAAAAGTTTTACTCATATTCTTTATCGAACGTAATCGTACTTCTTACAGTGTCAATTGGACGGACAAGTTCTTCAATTTGTGCACGCTTTGGCTCTAAAAATGGTGGCAACGATAATTTTTCACCTAAAGTTTCATAAGGCTCATCACTCATAAACCCTGGGCCATCAGTAGCTAGCTCAAATAAAATTTGAGGTGCTACCCGTGCATAAAGTGATTCAAAAAAGTGACGGTTTACGTAACCTGAAGTATGGAAGCCAAAGCTTTCAAATCGTTCAGTCCATTCATTTAGTACAGTTCGATCCTCTACACGGAATGCAGCATGATGTACTGTACCAAAGCCTTGACGAGCTACTGGTAGAACTGTGTTAAGCTCTACAACAATTTGTGCACCGTTTCCACCTTCACCAACCTCAAATAGATGGAAATCCCCTTCCTCATCGATTTCTGTAAAGAGCATCACTTTTTCTAGCATCTCTTTAAAATATTTAAAATTAGCAACTCTTACAAAAACCGGACCTAAGCCTGTAATTGCATATTCAAGAGGAATCGGTCCATCTTGCCATGGAGTGCCTGATGAAATACCTGTATTGTTTTCATCAGAAATAAGTTGATATTGCTGATCGTCAAAATCGACGAATGATAAAGTTTTCTTGCCAAATTGTTCTTTAATACCTGCGTGTTTAACATTTAATCGATCGAAACGTTTTACCCAATAATCCAGTGCCGCATCCGTTGGCACACGGAACGAAGTTTTAGAAATTTCATTTGTTCCATGCACACCTTTTGGAATGTTTGGAAAATCAAAAAATGTCATATCCGTGCCAGCGCTACCTTTATCATCTGCAAAAAATAAATGATATGTTTGGATATCATCCTGATTAACCGTTTTTTTCACTAATCGCATCCCTAATACATAAGTAAAAAATTTATAATTCTCTTCCGCACTACTTGTAATTGCGGTAACGTGGTGAATTCCTTTTAAATGATTCATTTTATGTCCCTCCTGTTTATCTCGATTTCGAGATATTACATAAAGTTTTTTATTTATTAACTGCGTTCAAACCAACCTTTTTCAAAGACAGGGTCATTGTGTCCATCTCCTGTTGATCTAATACATCAAAAATCTCGTTAATTTTTTGTTCATGCTTCGGAAATATTTCTTCCATCAACGCTTGTCCTTCGCATGTTAATAAAACATATGTGACACGACGATCCCTTGGACAAGCACGTCGATACACAAAACCTTTTTGTTCGAGCTTATCGATAACATACGTAATACTACTACTTGCGATTAAAATTTTCTTGCCAATTACTTGGATTGGTTGCTCACCATGATGGTATAAAAACTCAAGTACCGAAAATTCAGTTTGATTTAAATCGTATTGAAGTAAATCTCTCTTAGTTGCATCTTGAATCGTTTGATATGCTCGGAACAAGACCGTAAAAGCTTTTAAATTACGATTGTCTTCCTTCATACGACTCCCTCTTTCTATTTACTTCGAATTCAATTATCTTTAATTCGAGATAATAATAACATATAAGATGCTAATCAGCAATCCTTTTTACTGTAATCACACAAAAAAGCATCCCCCTAAAATCGAGGGCACTGAAAAAGTCTATACCTTCTCACATCGCGAGGTATTTAGCGAGTAAATCGTTGAATACCTCGCTTTTTTCATTTGGCACTGTGACTCTACTGTTGTTTTCCGAAGCATTCCGCTCGCTTTCCGCGGGCGAGCGCCGAG